>NZ_JBMGQS010000011.1:0-100344 GCF_049060005.1 Flavobacterium sp. PLA-1-15
GTTTCTTGAAGAGTTCAAAAGAATGCACATATCCTATAATATCATCTAGTGAATTCTGATAGACCAAAATTTTTGAGTAGCCGGTTTCTATAAACATTTCTTTTAATTCTTCTACGGTATCATGAATTTCCACTGCAGCAATCTCCGTTCTTGGATTCATTATATCGCGTGCCTTTACACCGGAAAATTCCAAAGCATTTTGAAATATCTGAATTTCAGAATCTATCTCTTCCTGATCTTCAACTGCTTTCATTTGTTCAGTAATATAGTTTCCAAGCTCAATTTTACTGAACAAGAGTTGTTCGTTATCGTCCTTAATCTTAAAAATTTTCATCAGGATTATATCTGAAATCCAAATTACTGCTGATGAGATATAATAAAAAATTTGATAGAAGATGTAAGCCGGAATAGCCAAAGCCTTGATCAAAGTATTGGCATAAATCTGAAAGAAAATTTTCGGGAACAATTCAGATGTAATGATGATTAAAGCTGATGAGATGATAATTTGAATAAAGAGAATCATCCAGATTGATGAAGCCCAATCAGGAAACATGAACCTATTCATGATCAATTCTGACATAAAAAAGCCATACACAACCAAAGCCGAGTTGTTCCCTATGAGCATGGATGCAATAAACTTTGAAGGATTTTCGGTGAGCTTGGAAAGTATTTTGGAGAGAAAGTTATCTTGCTTTTTTTCGATTTCAAGATAGACTTTATTGGAGGAAATATATGCTATTTCCATTCCAGAAAAAAAGGCCGATAGTATTAAACAAATAATTATAATACTAACTTCCATAAGTTATGAATTTGGATTTCTGTCTTCGAATTTTTTAGCAAAATTTCTTCTGAAAAAGAACATAAAGATCGCTACAAGCGCAATAATAAAACTCAGCCAAGGTGTTTCCTCGCTATTAAGTTTCATGATTCCGTCGTATATAAAAAATCCTGCAAATGCTAAGTAGATGTATTGTGTAAACTTTAAGTATTTCATTGTATGTTCTTTTATTCTTCGGATTGATCCATTTGACCTGAAAATTTCTGAGTATTCATTACCTTGAAATCCTTGTCGAAATCGACTCCTTCTCCATATGAAACTCCTTTAGGAGCTGTAAATTTATATTTCTTCTCTGTAAAAAACCAAGAATTCTTTTGATCATAATACAGTTGTTCTGTTTCCAGCAATTGATTGTCTTCGGTTCTGATTTTTACATCTCCTGCCAAATCGATGATTTCCGTTCCTTTGAATTGCATGGCATGATTAGCAGTTACAAAAGTTCGTTTGCCTTTTCCATCGTATAATGTAACCTCTACGCCTTTTGGAAATTCAGTAAAAGGATATTCAACTGTTGCGTAATCAAGCATCTTTTTCCCTTTCAGAATGGCTTTTATTTTGCCGGAATCAGTATATTTAAAGGTAATGGAATCTGCTTCTCCGCTTGGACTGAATTCTGAAAAATTAATCTTCTGCACGCCTTTGAAATTGCTTTCGCAACCCACAGTAAAAATGAAAGCAATACATGCAATGGTATATGAAAATACTATTTTCGTTTTTGACTTCATATCGCTTTTTTGCAGATTGAACTTAATTAGTTGTATTTTCTTTTCACAAACCATTTGTCGTTTAATGACAAACTCACTGAAAGGTTTAGGTAGTTTTCTTCAACTAAATTAAGATCTTTAGTTCCTCTTTTTCCATATTCAAAACCTAAGTTGATATTTGAGAAAGATCCTGAAACAGGAAATCCTAGACCTAATGTTAATGCAGTATCGTTAATGGATTTACCAGCTACAATCAAGCCCGTATTTTCATGTCTTAAACCTGCACGATACGTCATTCTATTCATATAGCTCGTAAAAGAATCCCAGTCAGGAATAAAATATCCTCCAACACTTAACTTCGATGAATTTTCGTAGGTGGCGTTTGTGATGTCCTCAAATCTATTGGCAAAATTTCCAGATTTTTGAAACGTATATTCTGCTCCAAGCATCCATTTGTTAGCTTCTCCAATACCTGCACCAATTGCCAACTTTGAAGGCAACTTCAATCTTGTATCGGCTACATTTTGTATCGAAGGATCTCCAATCACTACAGGATCTGAATTATTTGCCGGCCTAACAACTGCAATATCTCTTTTATTTGAAAATCTTAATGTACTCTCTGGCGTATAAACCAACGAAGCATAAACATCTAATTTCTTGTTTATCTTTTTGTTCCACATTGCACCCGTATTAAAACTAATACCGCGAATTGTTGAAAGATTCAACTCTCTAGAACCATATTGAATGATGTTCCAGAACTCGTAGCTCGTAGTTTCTATCTCACCGAAATTATAATCAATATTAGCACCGATTCTCAAATTTGAATTTACCTTATAACCAGCTCCAAAGAAAGCCCTGTTTACACCACCAGTTCCTGAAAACTGTTTGCTTTTTACTATTGAAGGATTTTCTATTGTTTCAGTATTTTGAATTTTATAGCCTACAGATGAATAAGGCATTAACCCTACTCCTACGCCAAATTTTTCGCTGATAGGGAAACCTAACGCTAAATAATCTATGGTAGTCCTTCTGGCTTTGCCATTTCCTGAATTTGTTTTCAATTCAGACGTATTATAACTTCCTCCTAATGTAAATGTAGTAAATTTCAATTGCCCGTAACTTGCAGGATTTTGCAAATTTATATGCAAGCTGTCAGAAAAAACATTCAAGCCACCCATCGAACGATTTTCGACATTTCCTTTGAATTTTACATCTCCAATTCCGTAGAATGAATATGGTGATGAAGTTCCCTCTTGTGCAAATGTCCCCATTGAAAACAACAAACAGATGCTGGCAATAACTTTTTTAATCATTTTTGATTTTATATTGAAATGTATGGTTCAAACTTTCTAGAAGGAAATTTGAATTGGCAAATATGGTATTTTTTAATCGTTTAGCCAAAAAAACTGCGTCGCCACCAGTTAAAATTATGGTAAATTTTGAATATCGCTCCTTATACTGATTGATGAAGCCGTCGATTTCATTTACAACACCGTTCACTACGCCGGAATGAATAGCCTGATTGGTCGAATCTCCAATGAAATCTTCCGGGTTTTCAATGGTAAGCAAAGGCAGTTTTGCAGTGTAATTGTGTAACGATTCATATCGAAGTCGGATTCCTGGAGAAATGGCGCCACCAAGATAATTATCTTCATCATCAATAAAGTCATAGGTAATACAAGTTCCAGCGTCAATCACTAAACGATTTTGATTGGGAAATTCCAAAACCGCACCAGCCGACAAAACCATCCTGTCTATCCCTAAAGTATGAGGCGTTTCATAACGATTTTGAAAAGGAAAGACATCCTGATGAGTAATAAAGTTGATTTTTATGTCTTCTCCGAATGCCAGAAAATCATCTTTTGAAACATTTCCAACGGATGCCACCACCAAATCGGTTGTTTTTGGATACTTTTTTAAAATAATTTCAATTTTTTTTTGAAGTTCTTTTTTATCAAAAACAAATTGCTCCAAGATTATACTCTTCTCAAAAACAGCACTTTTAATTCTGGTATTCCCTACATCGACAGTTAAAATCATACATCAAAGATTGAAGTTGCGAAGTTACGAATTCATTTTTTTAAAAAAATATTTTGGATAACTCAAAAAAGCTTCTATATTTGCACCCGCAATCAACAAGCAGTAATGCTCAAAATTGTAAAGGTGCCTTAGCTCAGATGGTAGAGCAATGGACTGAAAATCCATGTGTCCCTGGTTCGATCCCTGGAGGCACCACCAAAACCCGAATAGCAATATTCGGGTTTTTTGTTTTTACAATCTTTTCCATCGTAAGTTTCTCTTTTTAAAATATTTCAAAAAATATTTTTCTTTTTTACTGCAACCACTTTACTTTTTTCACTCTTATCATAAAATAAAGTATATTAACCCAAAATTATTTTTATTATGAAAAAAGTTTTACTCGCATGTATTCTATTATGTAGCTTATTGCAAACCTCATGTAGTTCTGACTTGGTTTCAGAATCTCTAACTACAACAATTCAACCTGTTGATGTTTATGTAGCCGGGCAAAAAGACAATCAGGCTTGTTATTGGAAAAACAATCAGCCTGTATTATTGGAATCTGGAGGAATCGATGGACCAGTTGCCAACAAAATTGTAGTCGTTAACGATGACGTTTATGTTTTAGGTATTGGCGCCAATACCAATCTTTTGCAAGCTGTTCCGATGTTTTGGAAAAATGGCGTACTTACCAATTTAAGGACAAGCTTAAGCACAGATGCCGAACAAGTAACCAGCATTACCGATTTTGAAATTGTAGGCAACGATGTTTATTTTGTAGGATATACCAAGAAAACGATCATAGATTTTGAAGATTACAGTCTTTACTATTGGAAAAATAATGTGCCGACATTAGTGCATCACTATGGAGGATATGCACAAAACCAAGCCAAGATCAAAATAGCAAACAATAATGTTTACATTACCGGAACAAACAGCGACAACGTGAATACTACCGGACAAATTGATGGTTATTATGCAAATGGTGTTTTTAATGAAATTCCAAACTCAATTTTAAATGGAATTGCGGTAAACAACAATGATATATATGTATACGGAACACTAGACGGAACCAACTATTACAAAAACATAACTACTAATTCTGGCACAACAATTTCTTCTGCATCAAACGGAATTTCAAATATTGTTTTTGACAATGGCAATCTATACCTTAGTGATGCTGGCAATATATTTAAAAACGGGATTCTGTACCAAGAAGGGCCAACAAATACTGGCGGAATTAAAGATTTCACAGTACTGAACGACAATCTTTACAAAATTACACATATTGGAATTGATAGTTTCATAAGCTACCTGACAATAAACGGAGTTCAGACAATGGAATTACCAAACGGCGACGGCTCTTTTCAATCTGTTTTTGTAGTACAAAATTAAACGATGAACAACCTTGATTGGAATAGAATTTACACCAGCACATCCCCAAAACTCTTGGGGATTTGCCGCAGGTATATAAAAGACATTGCGACCGCCGAAGACATTATTCAGGATTCTTTTATGGTTGCCATTCAAAAAGAAGATACACTAAAAGATAAAAATGCATTGAACGGCTGGCTCAGCAGGATTGTAATCAATATGGCGCTCCACCATTTGAAAGATGCCAAAAAGATTAATTTTTCAACCGATCAAGATTATGAAATTATCGATGCTACCACGATTATGAATACATTAGAAATAGACAACAAGAGCCTTCTTCTTTCTTCCGATTTGGACCGAAACGATATTTTAGAAGCGATTGACAAGCTTCCCGAGCATCATAAATCGGTTTTCAACATGTATGTGATTGATCAATTTTCGCACAACGAAATAAGCAATGCCTTGAGCATTTCGGTTGGAACATCAAAATCCCATTTGTCGAGAGCCCGAAAATCAATCCAAGCTTTTTTATTGGAAAAAATAAAAGGAAGACCGGTTGACGAGAAAAAGAGACGTCGTGTTGCTTTTCTGTTTTTTCTTGGATTTGGAAACCAAATGTTTGGCAATTTCTACCGAAATCAATTTGAAAGTTTCGAAATCGAACCGCAAAAAACTTTTGAATTCAAACCAAAAGAAATTCAAATCCCAAATCATTTTATCGGCTTGACCAAAACTGTTTTTGCTACAAAAATTGCAATCGCAACAATATCGATTTGCGTAATTGGAACTTTGATTTATGTATCTAATTTCAATTCTTCAACGGTTTCTCCAAAAGAAAACGAATTCATAATCGAAGATAAAAAAGAACCGGAAACATCAATCGTTCCGAGTACAGATTCGATAATCGATAAAGAAAAAACAGTTGAAATCATTCAAGAGAAGATAATTTCGGAACCGAAAAAAATCATTGTCAAGAAAGAAAAAATTCAGAAAAAATCCGAAGCCGTGGTTGCCACAACTCAAATTGATTCCGCAAAAGATGAACCGAAAAAAGTGGTGGTCATCAAAAAACAAATCATAAAGAAAGATACCGTGTATGTTACGAAATAAAATTTCAATTCTTCTTTTAGTACTTTCCAATTTAGTTTTTTCTCAATCAAAGGTTGATACCGTTTATGTTTACGAAGAAATCATCGTGCGCGACACAGTTTTTATAGAAAGACCGTTTACCAAAATTGACAAGGCTGTTTTTATTTCGGAAGAAAATAAAAAAGACAAGCTTGAACTCACTAGCAACGGAGTGGTTGTTGAAATTCCCGTTGACACGCTTGTTTTGATTACAGATAAGAAAAGAGCTGATAGACAAAAAAGCAAAAGCTGGTTTTTTGGAGGAAAATTTCATCTTGGAATGGCCGACAATAGCCTGTTCAAAGAAATGGATGCTCCAATAAGCACCGGAATTGGTATTGGAATTTGGACAAGAAAAACAATCTTAGATTCGGATTTTTCTGTCGGAATTGGATTGGACGGATTATATTGGATGAGTCCGTTTTCATTCAACGCACAGCAAAACGACAGCAAACTGAACGGTTATTATTTTACCGAAAGGAACGAACCAAAACTTTTTCACTCGATTGATAGCAAGCATTTTCAATTCCAGATACCGATTCAATTTTATTATCAAATTGGAAAATTCACACCTTCAATTGGCGGATTTGTAAGCACCAGTAATTACAAGACAAACTTTTTAGGTTCATCAGGAGAATTGCCTTTAAAATTTGATGAAATGCAAACTTTTAAAACCGAGGCTATACAAGTTGGCTATTTGCTAGAATTGCAATATGCATTTTCGGAGCACATTTCGGTTGCTCTTCATTTTGATTTTGGACAATCCAATCATTTGGTTTTTAAAAACAAAGACGACAAAAATCAAGCTTTCAAAAGCGAAAATAAATTCACAGAAAAAAGAGGTTTATTGCAGTTGATTTATAAGTTGTAGCCGATTACTTTTTACAGCAATTATCCAAACCTTCATAGGCAACAGCGTCTGCCAGCATATCATCAGCATCATAACCTAATTTTGTGATGGCGGTTTTTACTTTGGTCAAATCCGTCTTTTTGGTATTGTAAACCACCTCAATTGTCATTTCTTTTTCATCCACAGTCACCATTTGGATTCCTTTTTCACGAAGCAAGACTTTCTGGAACTTTTCTCCACAGGTTTCACATTTCGCACAATGGTTGCAGTAAATATTGGTTTTGATCAATACCTTTTCTATTGTTTTCTGCTTTTGTGCAGATACCAAATTAGAACACAACATCATCACAAGAACCAAGAAAATTTGTTTGAAGAATTTCATATTTGATCGTTTAATTTCTCACAAATATAATAATCTCGACTACATATTAGCAATTCTATCAAAATCGGCTTTAAAAACCCATATTTTATGATTTCTTTTTTTGTCAGTTCACATTTGAAAAAGTATCTTTGCAAAAGTTTTAAAAAACCAAATGAAAGCCTTGAACGCTACGCAAAATACACTTTCACTCAAATCTATTTTTACTGATTTCAAAGAAATCACTAAAGCAGGATTGGCGGTTAGCGTTGTTTTTTCGTCGTTGGCCGGATATCTTCTTGGTGTTTTTGAATTCAACTCTTCAAGCTGGATTACTTTAATCATGCTGGCCATTGGTGGTTATTGCATGGTTGGCGCTTCAAACGCCTTCAATCAAATCATTGAAAAAGACCTCGACAAGTTGATGGACCGAACAAAAAATCGTCCAATTCCTGCCGAAAGAATGTCAACCACTACTGCATTTGTAATTGCTTGTATCTTAACCGTTATCGGACTTGCGATTTTATATAATATCAATCCAAAAACAGCAATGTTTGGTGCGATTTCGATATTTCTTTACACAAGTGCTTACACTCCATTAAAAACAGTTACTTCATTATCTGTTTTTGTTGGAGCAATTCCCGGAGCAATTCCTTTTATGTTGGGCTGGGTTGCCGCTACAAATGATTTTGGAATAGAAGCCGGAACTTTGTTTTTAATTCAGTTTTTCTGGCAATTCCCACACTTTTGGTCAATCGGATGGTTTTTGTACGAAGATTATGAAAAGGCTGGATTTTTTATGCTTCCAACAGGAAAAAGAGACAAAACAACAGCACTCCAAACCATATTATATACCGTTTGGCTGACAGGAGCTTCCTTGCTTCCTGTTTTAGGCTACACAGGAAGACTTTATTTGACGCCACTTTCAGGGGTATTTGTTCTTTTATTGGGTGTTTGGATGCTAGTATACGCAGTGAAATTATACAAAGTAAGAACCGCCAAAGCAGCCAAAACATTGATGCTTGTTAGTGTTTCCTACATTACTCTATTACAGATTGTTTATATTCTAGATAAATTTTTACGATGACAAATCAAATGACATTTCAAGAACATAACGACAAAAATGCTCGTTCAAAAAAACTGCTTCTGTGGTTTGCAATGATCAGTATGATTATGGTTTTTGCTGGATTAACGAGTGCTTATGTCGTGAGTAAATCAAGAGCAGATTGGAAAAGTTTTGAAATGCCGGCCGCATTCATCTACAGCACAGTTGCCATCTTGATCAGCAGTTTGACTTTTCATCTTGCAAAAAAAGCAATCGAAAAGGACCAGAGAAGCACTACAACTTGGCTTTTATTAGCAACATTAGTATTGGCAGTTGGTTTTGTAATATTGCAATTTGAAGGCTTTAAAGAACTAATCGGAATGGGATTATACCCAACTGGACCTACCAGTACTGTAACTACTTCTTTCTTGTACATTGTAGTGGTGGTACACCTTGCACATCTTGCAGGAGGTTTAATTTCAATTTTAGTTGTAATTTATAATCATTTTAAACAAAAGTACAAATCAGGTCAAACCCTTGGATTAGAGCTAGGTGCGATGTTTTGGCACTTTCTTGATTTTCTATGGCTGTATTTGTTTTTATTTTTATATTTCTTTAAATAAGAAAAAAACGTAAATTTGGGAACTTTTTAACGAATTAATTTTATGGGAACGACAGTTACTACTGCAAAAAGCGAAGGTAAAACTTGGGGTGGCGGAAATGAGCCAATGGGAGCCAGCTACGGTAAATTGATGATGTGGTTTTTCATCGTATCGGATGCTTTAACCTTTTCTGGATTTCTTGCCGCATACGGTTTTTCTAGATTTAAATTTATAGAAACTTGGCCTTTGCCAGACGAAGTTTTTAATCACTTTCCTTTTATGCACGGGGTTGATGCACCAATGTATTATGTGGCATTGATGACCTTTATTTTGATTTTCTCATCTGTAACAATGGTTTTGGCTGTTGACGCAGGACACCAATTAAAGAAAAGCAAAGTGGCATTCTACATGTTCCTTACCATCATTGGAGGTTTGATATTCGTTGGTTCTCAAGCTTGGGAGTGGAAAAACTTCATCAAAGGACAATATGGAGCCGTTGAAACAAAAGGCGGAAGCTTATTACAGTTTGTTGATGCAACAGGGAAAAGAGTGGCTTTGCAGGATTTTGCAGCAATTCTTCCAGAAGATAGAGTTCAAGACACTAGAGATAAAGGAATTTGGTTTTCTAGCGAAGGATCTTTACCAACTTATTCAGTTGCCGAAGTTCAAGCCGGATTCAAAGCACATCCTGAATTATTGATTAGAACTGAAGTTATTTACGAAGGTACTGAAGCTCAAAAAGCCGACAAAAGACTTCATCCAACTTTAAACGAAAAAAAGAAGCAAAAATCAATCCTTACAAGAGCAGAATCTGAAGCAATGTTGGCAAATGCTCATTACGTTGTTGAAGGAGCTAACTTGACAAGAAATGAATACGGAAGCAAATTGTTTGCTGATTTCTTCTTCTTCATTACAGGTTTCCACGGATTCCACGTATTTTCTGGAGTGATCATCAACATCATCATCTTCTTTAATGTGATTCTTGGTACTTACGAAAAAAGAAGAAGCTACGAAATGGTTGAAAAAGTTGGTCTTTACTGGCACTTCGTAGATTTAGTTTGGGTATTTGTATTTACATTCTTCTACCTAGTTTAATTTTCAAAATAGCAAATTATTATGGCACACGATCACGTTTCTAATACAAAAAGAATTTGGGTAGTTTTCGGAATTCTATCCGTTGTAACAATAATAGAGGTTGCTTTGGGTATCTTCAAACCAGAAGCTTTGCACATGAACAACCTCCTTTCAATGAATTTATTGAACTGGATCTTTATCCTATTGACGATCTATAAAGCATACTATATCGTTTGGGCTTTTATGCACATGGAAGGCGAAAAAAGCAGTATGAAATGGTCAGTAGTTGCTCCATTAGTATTCCTAATCTTATATCTGGTTTTCATCCTTTTGGTTGAAGCTGATTATATCTATGAGGTTTTTAAAAATGCCACGATCAAATGGAATTTTTAACATCATATTAATTCACAAAAAAAGGGACGCTTTGCGTTCCTTTTTTTATTTTTGCACTACAATAATTTCAATCCCAAAATGAAAAAAAACATAGTTCTTTTTACGTTGTTTGTTTTGCCCATCGTTGCCTATATGTTTTTTGCATCTGGTGTGAATACTTTTTCAAAATTACCAACTCTTACTCCGAAAATACAAGATTTGGGCAATTGGAAAACCCTTGATGGCGAAAGTGTCTCTTTAGACAAAAAAATTACAGTTTTAGGCTTTTCTGGAAGCGAAATATTAAAGAACAGAGGGAATTATTTCAATCTTAATCAAAAAATATACGAACGCTATCATAAGTTCAATGATTTGCAGTTTGTTACGATATGTCCTGTTGGTACTGAAAAAGATGTTGCCTATATCCAAACTGAACTGGGTAAAATTTCAGACATCTCTCATTGGAAATTTGTATTTGCAACGCCGCTTGAAATTCAGGCTTTCTATGATCAAATGAAATTACGCGAAAAGCTCGATGAAAATTTGGGCACACCGAATGTTTACATCGTTGACAAGGAACGTAATCTTAGAGGACGAAAACTACAGGACGAAAAAGAATACAAGGAAGGCTACAGCACTTTCCATATTTCAGAATTGAGCAACGAAATGCTAGACGACTTCAAGATCATCCTTTACGAATACAGAGCTGCATTAAAAAAGAACAATAACGCTTCTCGCAAAATATAATTAAACTACTTATTTTGAAAAACAAATCATACATCTGGGTATCGCTCATCATCTTGATTTTTGGAATTATTGTGGTTCCGAACATCGTAGAACGCGTAAAAAACAACGACGTTGTAAAAGGCGACCGATTGAATACTGTGAACTCGCACAAAGAAAGCGGTTTGGAAAAAATTGGACCTGCGCCGAAGTTTCTATTGACCAATCAGGACAATAAGCAGGTTTCCAATGCAACTTATAATGGAAAAGTATATGTGTTGGAGTTTTTCTTCTCGACCTGCCCTACCATTTGCCCAAAAATGAATGCCAATCTAAAGACCATTCAAGATGAGTTTATGGGAAACAATAATTTCGGAATTGCTTCCATTACCATCAATCCAGCAACGGATACTGCCGAAGTACTAAAAAAACATGCAGAGGAACTGGGAGTAAAATCAACAAACTGGCATTTCCTAACAGGCGACAAGGATTACATCTATGAAATTGCAAACAAAGGCTTCAACATGTATGCTGGAGAAAATGCAAAAGCAAATGGTGGTTTTGAACACTCTGGAATGTTTGCCTTGATTGATAAAAACGGAAACATCAGATGCCGTGAAGATGAATTTGGAAACCCGATTTTATATTACGACGGATTAGAAGAAAAAGGAATCAAAGCTTTAAAAGAAGATATTAAATTATTATTAGAAGAATAAAAATGGAAAGCAATTTAAACGCGGTTGAGTTAAAATACAGGAAATGGATCATCATTCTATCAGTAGCAATACCTCTGATAGTGGCGATTTTGTTTGGCGTAAAGCTAAAAGATTTTGGATATGATGTTGCACCACTCTCTTTCCTACCTCCTATTTACGCAAGTATCAACGGGCTAACGGCTGTTCTTTTGGTTGCGGGTGTTTGGGCCATCAAAAATGGAAAAAGACAATTGCATGAAAATTTAATGAAAATAGCCATCGGATGTTCGGTAGCTTTTCTAGGAATGTATGTTGCCTATCACATGACAGCTGACTCAACAAAATTTGGAGGAGAAGGAGTTATCAAATACATTTACTATTTTATCCTGATAACCCATATTGTCCTTTCTGTAATAATCATTCCATTTGTATTGATCACTTATGTAAGGGCTTTGGCAGAACGTTTTGACAAGCATAGAAAACTCGCAAGAATTACCTATCCGCTTTGGTTATATGTTGCCGTAACGGGCGTTATTGTTTATCTAATGATATCTCCTTACTATGTACACTAATAAGTCAAAAGTCAGAAGCCAAAAGCCAAAAGTAGCAACTGGAGCATTCTTTCTTCTTGCTTCTTTCTTCTTTTCACTGAATTCAAACGCCCAATGCGCGATGTGTCGTGCGGTTTTGGAAACCGAAGAAGGCGGTGTAAAAGCCGAAGCCGTAAACGACGGAATCGTCTATTTAATGGCCTTCCCTTATGTTTTGGTCGGAATTTTAGGCTACGTAATCTACCGAACAAGACAGAAAAAGAAGGCTTGATTTTTATTTCAAGCCATCAACCGTAACATTCACTTCGCCATTTACAGATAGGAAAGCAATAATTGCCTTGTTCGTCAATTGCACTTCCTTAAAAACAATATCGCCCATTTTGCCGTTTACAAAAACACCCGGCATCGGCGAAAAATTGCTCATATATTTCAGCATTGTTTGTTTTCCTTCATCCAAATTTGGTTTGATGGAGTAACGACAGCTTTCTTCCATTTTCTTTAAAATCATTCCCGAAGCCAACCAATTTGCCGTTCGAATCAACTTGCTTTTAGTGTCAATTGCATAATCCAATTTGTCAAAATAAATCTCTTTCGTTGCTTCATTATATTGCGGAAAACCGGTCAGGTAAACCGTTCCATTCAAGCTTCCTGTTAAATCTAAAGCTATAACCATCTTGTCGTTTTTGTGCCAAAGCGACACATTCATTACTTTGACTTTCTTGCTACCCGAACCAAATTCTTGACCTTGAAAATTCTTCGTAATCACTTTTGAAGCATCCTGATAAGTCGAAACGGCTACGATATTTGCCGTAATATTATCCGGCATTTTGGAAACAGGTTTCAACACAATCTTATTTCTGTCAAATTTATTCGCGGGTTTTTGTCCAACCAAAGTTTCAATCGTACATTTCAAACCCATATGCATGTTGATGGTTTGCCCTTTCAAAACCGCTTCCGTTGTATACAATTCAACCGGAACAATTCGCAACCAGCTTTCGTATTCGGCATTCATTTCCGTTGGCGTACAGATTTTCTCCAAAGCATCCAATACATTCGGCTTAAAATCCAACGACTTCTGAATCGCATCGTCAATACTCTTCTCTATTTTCGATTTAAAAAGTTTGATGGCAGGATTGATGGCATACGTAATCGGGACGTTTTTTCCTAAAATATTCATCGACGGACTTTCCTTCCAATCCACCGATTTGAATTCGGTATTGGTTTTCAGTTTCCAATTCGTCAAAGCCACCTCACTCATCAACGTTACAACGCCGTTAAAGTTGAATTCTTTCGTTTCATAAAGGGCAATTCCGAGTCTATCGGTTCCAATTCTGTATTTCACATACGCTTTCAAAGGCAAAACCGTCTTGATTTTTCCGCCCACATTTTCAACCGAAATCGGCGCTTGTTTCCAGATTTTCACCTCATAATCATCGTCTTCAATCTTATTGTCTTCATAAATCAAACCGTTCATCAACTTGTTCGTCTGGTTTTCAATATCCTTGATTTTTATCGTAATCGGCATACTAATAAACGATGGCTGATTATCATAAATCAACGGCGTCGCGTCATCCGGTTCAGGTTTCAAAGCCTCAATTTTCTGGGTCGAAGAACAAGCCGAGAATAGTAAGAATGAAATTATCGAAAGTAAAAAATATCTGATTGTAAGCATTTTGATTGATGTTTTTAAAACGGTAAAATTAGAGAATTGCAAAATATAAATCATAATAATTTAGAGCGAATCATTCAGGCATCTGTTCAATCCATTTTCCCGCCTTCCTTCCAATCTTTTTTGTTTTTAAAGAAAAAACAAAAAAGGATTTTCCCTCCAGTCGGGGCTAGAAAACATTCCATATCACTTTTGGAAACATTTCAAAAAAAAACTGGCTGTAAAATGTAACATTTCACGATTTTTCACGTCTTAATAGAAAGCTTGTAATTAAAGTATTAACAGATTTTTATTACAAACCCATTTTTCAAATAAGTAATATTGCCCTCAAAATTACCCTAAGATGATTGAAATCAAAGACCTTCATAAATCCTACCAAACAGGAAAATCAGAACTGCACGTTTTAAAAGGAATTAATTTCAGTGTAAAAGAGGGCGAATTGGTAGCCATCATGGGTTCATCTGGTTCAGGAAAATCAACTCTTTTGAATATCCTTGGAATTCTTGACGAAGCCGATTCTGGATCCTACACTTTGGATGGCGTTCCCATCAAAAACCTTAACGAAACACTTGCTTCACAATATCGAAATAAATTTTTAGGGTTCGTTTTTCAATCCTTCAACCTTATCAATTACAAATCGGCGTTGGATAATGTTGCGCTTCCATTATATTATCAAGGTATCAAAAGCAAGGAAAGAACCGAAATTGCGATGAGTTATTTGCAAAAAGTAGGTCTTGGTTCGCATTCGCATCACTTGCCAAACGAACTATCAGGTGGACAAAAGCAGCGTGTCGCCATTGCAAGAGCCTTGGCTTCACAACCAAAAGTGCTTTTGGCCGATGAGCCAACGGGAGCATTGGACACCAAAACTTCCTACGAAGTAATGGAACTTATCCAGGGTATCAATGACGAAGGTAAAACAATCCTCATCGTAACACACGAACCGGACATTGCCGCAATGTGCAAACGAAACGTAATCCTTCGAGACGGATTAATCGTAGAAGACAAATACATCACCCAACAAAGAGTTACCGCAAATGTTTAATATCGAGCGCTGGCAGGAAATTTTTGAAGCAATCAGCAAGAACAAGTTGCGTACTTTTCTTACTGGAGTTTCTGTCGCGTCTGGAATTTTCATCCTAGTAATCCTTCTTGGGGCTGGAAGAGGAATCCAAAACGGAATTCAAAATCAGTTTGCGCAAGATGCAACAAATCGAATTTCTATTTGGCCGGGCGTTACCCAGAAAGAGTACAAAGGTTTGGGAATTGGACGTCCGACTGTCTTAAAAAACAGGGATTACGAAATTGTAACTCAAAAATACGAAGACCTTATTGACAAGAAATCGGCCATTTACTCTGTTTGGAGCGGAAATATAACTTACGGAAAAGAAACCGGAACCTATCGTGTTGAGGGAGTCAATCCTGATTATCAGTTTATTGAAAATGCTTCAATAATTGAAGGTCGTTTCGTTAATTTTAGGGATATTCAAAATTTTGAAAAGACAGCCGTAATTGGTAAAAAGGTTGCCACTGATTTATTTAAAAACGGAAAAAAAGCGTTGGGAGAACGTATCAACATATCGGGAATGATTTATAAAGTAGTGGGCATTTTTAAAGATCCTGGAGGAGAACGTGAAGAGAGTCGTGTTTTTATTCCAATATCAACAGCACAAAAAGCATACAGTGCTGGAGATACTATCAGGAGTTTGGCCTTTACGATGCCTAAAAATACCGATTTTAATAAAGCCGTTGCAGAATCTAAAAAATTTACCGACCAACTTGGAAAAGTATTAAGAGAAAGACACGATATTGCACCAGATGACGAATCCGCACTTTACATCAATAACTCCTTAGAAGAAGCAAAAAAAATATATAAAATGACCGACATTATTCAAGGCTTCTTTTGGTTTGTTGGGGTTTTAACCATTATTGCAGGAGTTGTCGGTGTAGGAAATATTATGCTTATCGTAGTAAAAGAACGAACAAAGGAAATTGGAATACGAAAAGCTTTGGGAGCTTCCCCTGCTTCAATCATCATAATGGTTTTACAGGAATCAGTTTTCATTACTTTAATTTCTGGATTTATAGGCCTCTTGATGGGATTGTTGCTTTGGGCGGGAGTCGGACCGATGATTGAAAGTGACTTTTTCTCTCATCCTGAAGTTGACTTCAATATAGCACTGACAACTGTGATATTACTGACCGTTGCCGGTGGTTTTGCTGGATTTGTTCCGGCTTATAAAGCGGCAAAAATTAAACCGATTGTAGCACTTAGAGACGAATAATATGTTTAATAGAGACAGATGGAATGAAATACTTGAAGCCCTTTCGGCTAAGCCATTGCGTACTTTTATTACAGCATTTGGGGTTTTCTGGGGAATCACAATCCTGGTAATCTTACTCGCAGCAAGTACTGGTTTAGAAAATGGCATCAAGCAAGGATTTGGAGGATTATCTACCAATTCGATGTTTGTTTGGGCAAATTCCACTTCTAAACCTTATAAAGGATTGCCACAAGGAAGAAGATTCAATTACAAGAATGGCGATGTAGATGCCATTAAAAGAGAATTTAAAGATTTACAATTTGTATCTCCTAGAAATCAATTAGGTGGTTTTCGCGGGAGTAATAATGTAATTAGAGGTACAAAAACTGGTGCTTATAACGTTTATGGTGACTATCCAGAGTTCATTATGCAACAGCCCATGAAAATTCTCAAGGGACGATTTTTAAACTATGAAGACATCAATCAGAAAAGGAAAATCGCCGTTATTGGAGAGGGAATTATCAGAGAGATGTATAAACCTGGAGAAGAAGTTTTGGGGAGCTATATAAAAGTGAACGGCGTGAACTTTATGGTCGTTGGTGTTTATAAAAGCATTTCCAATATGGGTGGCGATGCCGAAGAAAGTCAGAAGCAGATATTTACACCGTTTACGAGTTTTCAGCAAGCCTTCAATTATGGCGATATCGTAGGATGGATGGCCATTACCGCAAAAGATGGTGTGCCGATAACAGAATTAAAACCAAAAATTTTCGATCTACTAAAGGCAAGACACTCAATTGACCCATCCGACGATAGTGCCATTGGAAATTTCGATTTATATGCCGAGTTTTCAAAAATCAGCGGGTTGTTTTTTATTCTAACAGCCGTATCTTACTTAGTAGGAGGATTAGTGTTGCTTTCAGGTGTAATCGGAATCATAAACATCATGTTGATTGTTGTGAAGGAAAGAACAAAAGAAATTGGCATACGACGTGCACTTGGAGCAACACCTTGGAACATTAGAACACAAATTCTAACCGAATCAGTAGTCTTGTCGCTGATAGCGGGTATGGCAGGAATTATTTTCTCGACAGGAATCATTGCTATTGTCAACTCCTTATTGGATAGCATTCCAGATAAATCCGAAGTCATGTTTGCTAATCCAAGTATCAGTTTGGGTGTTGTGGTAATTGCACTTATGATACTGGTTGTGGCCGGATTGATTGCTGGTTTCATCCCGGCTCAAACTGCTATAAAGACAAAACCAATTGATGCATTAAGAACAGAATAAACTAAATCATAAAATCAAAATTTTACCTCTCAGATATGAAAAAAAGAACCACCATCATCATTTTAATCGTCCTAGCGATAACCTTCGGAGGAGCTTTATATTATTTGTTTCAGAAGAACCAACAATCGCCAACGGTTTATAAAACCGAAAAAGCAGAAATCAAAACTATTACAAAAAATACCGTTGCCACAGGAAAAATTGTTCCAAAGGAAGAAGTATTGATCAAACCGAATATTTCTGGAATTATAGAAGAGGTTTATGTTGAAGCGGGAGATAATGTAAAAGCGGGAGATTTGATTGCAAAAATCAAGGTGGTTCCGAATATCGCAAACTTGAACAGTGCCCAAAACCAAGTGCAATCGGCAAAGATTGATTTGGACAACCAGCAAAAATTATATGCCCGTCAGAAAACATTGTTTGACAAAGGTGTGATTTCTGCCAACGATTTTGATGTGGCTGAAACAACCTACAAGCAATCACAGCAAAACTACCGTTCGGCTTTACAAAACGTTGAAATCATCAAAACAGGTACTTCAAAAAGTATGGCAAGTGTGGCACAAACTATGATACGTTCTACCGTAAACGGAATGGTTCTGGACGTTCCTGTAAAAGCTGGAAACCAAGTAATTGAAAGCAACAACTTTAACGAAGGAACTACAATTGCAAGTTTGGCAGATGTTGGAAGTATGATTTTTGAAGGAAAATTGGATGAATCTGAAGTTGGAAAGATCAAATTGAATTTGCCTTTGGAAATTACTGTTGGAGCCATCGAAAACAAGAAATTCAGTGCGGTTTTGGATTATATCGCACCAAAAGGAACCGAAGAAAATGGAGCGGTTCAATTCCCTATCAAAGGAACTCTGGATAATAAAGAAAATACGTTTATCCGTGCGGGTTTGAGTGCCAATGCTTCTATTATTTTGGAAAAGGCTGATAAGGTTTTAGCCATTAAAGAATCATTGGTACAATTTGATGAAAAGACAAAAAAATCGTTTGTAGAAGTAGAAGTTGGAACACAAAAATTTGAAAAAAGAAATGTTGTTCTAGGCGTAAGTGACGGTATTTATGTGCAAATCAAAAGCGGCGTAACCAAAGACGATAAAATTAAAGTGTGGAATCAAGCTGTAGAATAATGAAAAACTTAAATTATATAGCAACGATTGTCTTCCTATTGTCAGGATTATCATCACACGCACAGGAAAAAAAATGGACATTGCGCGAATGTGTAGAGCATGCACTAAAGAATAATATTACCATTCAGCAAACCGAATTGGATGCCCAACTATCGGCAATTGACAAGAAAGATGCTTTTGGCAACTTCTTGCCTTCCGTAAATGCAAGTGCATCGCATAATTGGAATGTCGGTTTAAACTTCAATCCGATTACCAACCTTGCCGAGACACAAACTTTCCAAAATACTGGAGTTGGATTAAATGTAGGCGTTGACATCTACAAAGGTTTGCAAAATCAGAATCGCTTGAGTCGTTCCAGATTAGCGATTATTGCCGCACAATACCAGATGTCCAAGATAAAAGATGACGTTTCATTGAATGTTGCGAATGCTTTCCTGCAGATTCTTTTTAACAAAGAAAATTTAAAGGTCCAAAAAGAACAATTATCAAACAACCAAAAACAAGAACAAAGATCACAGGAATTGGTAAATGCAGGTTCGGTTCCGAGAGGCGATTTGTTCGATATGAAAGCTACTGTTGCTACAAGTCAGCAAGCCGTTGTAACTGCCGAAAACACCTTACTGATTTCTAAATTGAGCTTGGCACAGCTTCTTCAATTAGAAGATTTTCAGAATTTTGATATCGCCGATGATAGTTATGAAGTAACGGAAAGCCAAACGATGCTTCAAACACCGAATTCTATTTTTGAGAAGGCAAGAGAGCAACGTGTGGAGTTGAAAATTGCGAGAACAAATTTAGAAATTGCCGAAAAAGACATTAAAATTGCCAAAGGCGGGTTTCAACCTACATTACAAGGGTATTATAGTTTTAGTGCGAGAGCAACCAATGCTGATCGTGTTGTGACAGATGCATTTGGAAATTTGACACTTCGTGGCCCAGCTCCTATTTTTGATCAGTTCAGTGACAGTAAAGGACATTCTTTTGGAGTTCAATTGAACATTCCTATCTTGAATGGCTTTTCTGTTCGAAACAATGTAGAGCGCTCAAAAGTAGCCTTGGAACGATCAAAAATCAATTTCAAACAGCAAGAATTGGATTTAGAGCGTAATGTGTTTACAGCTTTTACTGATGCAAAAGGTGCTTTAAATGCGTATGAATCGGCTGTTGTGGCATTAGAGGCAAGAACCGAAGCTTATAATTATGCAAAAGAACGATTTGCCGTAGGTTTGATGAATGCGTTTGATTTGAATCAATCGCAAACCTTATTTGCAAACGCACAATCAGATGTTTTAAGAACAAAATACGATTATATTTTCAGGGTAAAAGTGGTGGAATTCTATTTCGGAATTCCAATAATGGAGCAATAATTTATGACATCAGAAAAGATTTATATTCTAAATATTGAGACGGCAACCAAGAACTGTTCGGTTTCGATTGCTGAAAACGGAGTAACCTTGCTTTGCAAAGAAATTGCAGAACAAGGTTATTCTCATGCAGAGAAGTTGCATGTTTTTATTGAAGAAATTATCAAAGAAGCAAGTATCAGCCTGAGCGATTTGTCGGCTATTGCTGTGAGTCAAGGCCCAGGTTCTTATACTGGTTTGAGGATTGGTGTTTCTGCCGCAAAAGGATTGTGCTTTGCCTTAGATATTCCACTTATTGCTGTTGACACTTTAGAATCGTTGGCACGACAGGTAAATCAAAATGATGGAACCATTATTCCGATGATTGATGCTAGGAGAATGGAAGTGTACAGTGCTATTTTTAATTCCAATCACGAAAAAGCTAGAGAAGTTCAGGCTGAAATAATTACTGCAGAAAGTTTTAATCACATTGACGGTAAGATCTATTTTGTAGGCGATTGTGCTGAAAAATGCAAGGCCGTTTTAACAAAAGAAAATTTCATCTTTCTTGATGATATAATTTATCCCTCGGCAAAAGAAATGAGCCAAATCAGTTTTGACAAGTACAAAAAAAACGACACAGTTGATGTCGCTTACTTTGAACCTTTTTATCTGAAGGATTTTTTTATGACGAAATAATTATTTGAAAATTAAAGATTGTCAGGTTCAATTTTTAATTCTCCTTTTTTAATTGAAACTATCCGTGATAGACTCTTGAAAAGACAATCTTGTTGTCCTTTACCTCCAAAACTTCAGCAACAAGCATATCTTCTTCGTTGTCAACTGATCTTATGTATTCCATAAAAACACGGTTTTCGTTTGCCGTGAGCGAAGTAACTTTGTAATGAAGACTTGGCAATCTTTCGAAAGCATCTTTCCACCAACTTCTCATGGCATCCTTACCAATCACCAAACCATTCGTTTCGGGTTGTCTGATTTTTAATTTCGGACTGTAATGCTGTGCTTCGTCATCATAAAGCGATAAAAGTTGTTCAAGATTGTGTTTATTGAAGGCATCAAACCATTTGAAGGCGATGGATTGTAAAACTTGTGGTGTCATTGATTTAATTTAAAAACTCCTCTTTCAAAAGTTTCAAAAGAGGAGTTTGTTTTATTTATTTTCGAAGATTTTAAACGTTCTTCAAATTGATAATTTCCTGTTCGGTTAGCAGTCTCCAATTTCCTCTCGGTAGATTTTTTTTAGTTAATCCTGCGAAAGCAACGCGGTCGATTCTTAGAACATCATAGTCGAAATGCTCAAAGATGGAACGAACCACTTTGATGTTGGAACTTCTTATCTTAAGTCCGACTTCGCTTTTTGGCTCCTTTTCGATATAACTGATTTCTTCCACAAAAATTCTATGATTGTCGATTGTCAAACCTTTACTGATTTTTTCAAGGTCTTCGAATTTCAAATTCTTATCCAGCGAAACTTGGTAGATTTTAGAAGATTTTTGGCTCGGAAGACTGAACTTTCTAATCATATCCGTGTCGTTGGTCAATAACAACAAACCTGTGGTGTTCTTGTCCATTCTTCCTACTGCAGCAATTTTTGCAGTGGTAGAACCTTTTACCAATTCTAAAACATTGCGGTATTCCGCTCCTTCATCAAAAGCTGTGGTAAAATTTTTGGGCTTGTTCAAAAGGATGTATTCCTTTTTTTCCGGTGTTAGATTCACTCCGTCGAAATTCACGACATCGGTTAATTTTACCAGATAACCCATTTCGGTAACAGGAATTCCGTTTACTTTTACGTTTCCAGATTGGATGTAGATATCTGCATCACGACGTGAGCAAACTCCTGAATTGGAAATATATTTGTTCAAACGAATTTCGTCTGAAGCTTTTGCTCTTTTTGGTGCCTGATTTGGCTTTTTGGCAGATTTGGCTTCTTCAGCCGTTGGCTTGTCGGCTACTTTCTTCTTTGGCTTTTGGGAACGCTTGTCCATTGCCGGTTTTGGCTTGTTCGAACTTGGTCTGCTTGTACCTGTTCGCTTACTATTGCCTCCATTGTTATTCATAAATCAACATAATTTGTGCAAAGATAGGTTATTTTAGATTGCCGATTTTAGATTGTAGATTTTAGATTGCAGATTTGAACTTTAAATTGTTGATTTTGAATTTGATTTTTATGATTTCTACGATTTTTTTCTGGAATTTGACATTGAAATTGATTTTTGAAGTTGTTATTGATGTAGCCCGGTCCCGAAGCTTCGGGAGTAAAGAAAACCCCGGAATTGTGAAAGCTAGTTTTTCCTGACGCAAAAGAGCGACCAGCGGAAGCTCCTTTTGTGGCTTGGGAAAACAGCTTTCACAATGAGGAGTTGAAGTGGAAAGCCGGATTGGCTTCTTATTTAAATCTTTAAAAGCAGGTTTCTTCCGTGCCACAAGACGGCTGGGTCGATGAGCACGATGCAGAAAACGCCTGCAACGATTAAGAATTTCAGGACGTTATGGAGTTTTAGGAATTGTTCTTTTGTTTTGGATTTCCAAAGATATAGTGTGAAAAATATGAGAATGATGAGGCATACGTAAAAATAGATGTCCATGTAACCGACGTCGTCCAATTCGATGAGAATGTAAACGGGAATGATGGTGAGGATGCACAAAACGGTGATGATGTATTTGGATACTTTTTCGCCGTAGACTACCGGAATGGTTTGATAATCGTTGGAGAAATCGCCGATGATGTTTTCTAAATCCTTGATCATTTCGCGGATGAGAAGCAAGAGGAATAAAAAAGTGGCGTGTGAAAAGATGACCACGTAGGAACTTTTGTCTTCGATGTCTTTATAATACATTAAAAAGATGGCGAAGAATGGTAGAATTGCCATCAAGGTTGACATTAAATTCCCAATGATGGTAAAGCGTTTCACTTTATGAGAATAGAACCAGATGAGGAAAATATAGACCGAGAAAAACAAAGATGCTCTCCAGGAAACCAGCAAAGCTAAAAGTGCGACGAGAAAATTAAGCGAGAAATAAACCGTCAGTTTTGTCTTTTGGCTGACCAAACGGTCGAGCATTGACTTCTGAGGACGGTTGATTAAATCTTTTTGGCTATCATAGAAATTATTGATGATGTAACCCGAAGCTATCGTGAGCGAAGAAGCCAAAACAATGATGAAAAGATTAAAATCTAATAGGGTTTCAAGTGCTGATTTGTTTTTGGCCAATATAAAAATCGCCGAAAGGTATTGTGCCAGAATGATGATGGGAATGTTGTAACCTCTGACGACAGAGAACAAACTGATAATTTTCATTACGAGAAGTTTGTTCTTTCTGCTTAGCATTTTATGGGGTTTGGATATTTAAAATTCAGATGTAATCCAAAAGTACTTTTTAAAATTGATAAACCACTTCTAGTTTGTAATCTTTTAAGGTTTGTTTTGCTTTTTCCAAATCCTGAGTGAAGCCTAAGATATAACCTCCTCCACCAGAACCGCAAAGTTTTAAGTAATAATCGTTTGTATCGATACCTTGTTGCCAGATTCCATGAAATTGCTCTGGAATCATAGGTTTGAAGTTGTTCAAAACCACTTTTGAAAGCTTTTTGGTATTCGAAAACAATGATTTCAAATCGCCACCAAGGAAATTCTCCACACAAGCATCGGTGTATTTTACAAATTGGTTTTTCAGCATCGCACGGAAACCTTTGTCTTTCAGGTTTTCCATAAAAATATTGACCATTGGAGCGGTTTCGCCCACAATTCCAGAATCCAGTAAAAACACAGCTCCTTTTCCGTCGAAACTTTGTGTCGGGATTCCGGTTGCTTCGATATTATCTTTAGAATTAATCAAGATTGGAATGCTCAAATAACTATTCAAAGGATCCAAGCCAGAACTTTTTCCGTGGAAAAAAGATTCCATTTGAGAAAAAATAGTTTTCAAGATCAACAGTTTTTCTCTTGTAAGATTTTCCAAAACCGTGATTTTATTGTTGGCGTATTTGTCGTAGATCGCGGCAACCAATGCACCACTACTACCTACTCCATAACCTTGCGGAATGCTTGAATCGAAATACATTCCTGCATCTACATCTGTTTTTAAAGTAGCCAAATCGAAAGTAACCAATTCCGGTTGTTCTTCTTGCAGATTTTCAAGATAGGAAACAAATCTCTTCAGGCTTTGATTGGATTTTGCTGATGCTTCATCTAAAACATCTGCCCCTTTCAAAGCGCCGTTATAAAAATTATAAGGAATGGATAAACCTTTAGAATCTCTGATAATTCCGTATTCTCCGAAGAGTAAAATTTTTGAGTAAAATAATGGTCCTTTCATTTAGATTTCTTGTTTTTTAGTCTCTTTTTGATTCTGCGTTGGTTCGCTTTCTGCAAAATTTAGTATAAATATACGAATTATTTCAATTGCTCCACCCCATTTCCAATTACATCGCAAATATACTGCCCATTTTGACAATAGACAACCAATTCATCTTTAATAAATTGCAAAACCGTTTCGGTAACGTTTTCGGGATACAAAACGTGGACATTTGCTCCAGCATCCAACGTAAAACAAATTGGAATTTGAGTTTCGTTTCTAAATTTCCAAATCTTATTGATGATTTCCAATGTATTGGGCTTCATCAAAATAAAATAAGGCATCGAAGTCATCATCATGGCGTGTAAAGTCAAGGCTTCGCTTTCTACAATTTTGATAAATTCTTCCAGATTTCCGTTTTCTAAAATGGCTTTTATTTTTGATAGATTTTCATGCGCCTGTTCAAATCGCCTTTCGGCAAAAGGATGGTTGTGCATCAAATCATGGCCAACCGTGCTTGAAACTTGCTTTTCGCCTTTATCAACCAATAAAATCGTGTCTTGGTAATTCTGAAAATTGCTGTGAATTTTAGTTGGGAAAATAACACCAAACAAATCGGAACTTCCAGAAATTTCAGCATGATTTCCCCATTCTACAACATTTCCTCTAATGCTTCTGCATGCACTTCCCGAACCCAATCTTGCTAAAAACGAAGCTTTTTGATAAAAATAATGTTCGGTCATTTCGGGGTGTAACGCTTTTTCCAACGACATTAAATTCATTGCCAAAGCAGACATTCCTGAAGCGGATGACGCTATTCCAGAACTATGCGGAAACGTGTTTTGGGTGTCAATCGTAAAATGATAATCCTTCAAAAACGGCAGATAAACCAAAACTCTCTCGAAGAATTTTTGAATTTTTGGCTTAAAATCTTCCTTAGGTTTTCCTTCAAAAAGCAAATCAAACGAAAAATCGTCTGACGGATTTGCTTTCTTTTCAAAAGACAATTCCGTAATCGTTTTACAATTATTCAACGTAAAACTGATGGATGGATTGGCCGGAACCTGATTTTCTTTCTTTCCCCAATATTTCACCAAAGCAATATTGCTTGGAGCGCTCCATTTAAAAGTTCCTTTTTCGATGGTGGTTGAATATTTTGACGGGATAAAATCGTTTTCAGCAATCATTATAATTATTTTTCGCAAAGATACTTTTTTTGTCGAAACATAATATTGTGTAAAATCATATCGGATAATTGTAATTCAGATATTATAGAATTTGACTATTTTTGATAAAAAAAAGATGAACAAGTACGCAAAGATCGCAATAATGGTAGCCATTTGTTTAGCAGTAGGTTACTTATCAGGAATTGTAACTCGTGACAGCATTACGACTTGGTACACTACGATAGAGAAACCAAATTTTAATCCTCCGAATTGGATTTTTGCACCCGTATGGACAACGCTTTACATTCTGATGGGAATTGGAGCCGGACTTGTTTGGCATAAAGTCAAAAAGAAAAAAGAGGAAGTTTCAACAGCATTGTTATTTTTCTTTATACAATTAGGACTGAATGCCACTTGGTCACTTTTGTTTTTTGGCTTAAAAAACCCTCTTTTAGCCTTAATTGAAATCATTATTCTTCTATTGATGATTTATGAAACATTCATAAAGTTCAGCAAACTGAATAAATTTGCCGGATATACGTTTATCCCCTATTTGCTTTGGGTAAGTTTTGCTATGATTTTGAATGGGGCAATCTGGTGGCTGAACAGATAAAAAATCGTTTTTTTCGATTGCATAAAAAGCAATATTTTACACTCAAAAACCATTTTCTTTACACATCTTGCATAAAATCATCTTATTTATAATCAATAAAAATTAGCCATTTACAACGTTATAGTTAAAACGAAAGTGCATTTTATGGTTGTGATTTAAATAGATGAAACCTATCTTTGTAAGCAAAATTTTTTTTGCTAAAAATATCATTATGCAAACAGATCAATTTGATTATTTTCCAATAGTAATGCAGTTGCTTCTTGCAGTTGGATTTGTCGTGGCAACCATTATTGGCTCTAGCTTTTTAGGCCCAAAAAGGTCTTCCAAAAACAAAGACAAGAACTTTGAGTGCGGTATCGAGTCGGTAGGAAATGCCCGTATGCCTTTCTCTGTAAAATATTTTCTAGTAGCAATTCTTTTCGTTTTGTTCGATGTCGAAGTGATCTTTATGTATCCTTGGGCGGTGAATTTCAGAGAAATGGGCTTTGAAGGATTATTAAAAATGGGAATCTTTATGTTTCTTCTTATCGTAGGTTTTTTCTATGTGATGAAGAAAAAAGGATTGGAGTGGGAATAAATAAAAATTTAGATTTGAGAGTTTAGATTTTAGATTCTCAGATTATAAATAATGAAACTGGATTTCACATTTAGAATTTTCTGAATTCTAAAATCTAAAATCTAAAATCTAAAATTAAAATGAGTGATTCAAAAGTAAATATAGTAGATGCTCCGGAAGGATACGCTGGAGAGGGCTTTTTCGCAACAAAACTAAGCGATGTTGTAGGAATGGCTCGCGCCAATTCACTTTGGCCACTGCCTTTTGCAACTTCTTGTTGCGGAATTGAATTTATGGCAACAATGGCCGCACACTATGACGTGGCTCGTTTCGGTTCTGAACGTATGAGTTTTTCTCCTCGTCAAGCGGATATGTTGCTTGTTATGGGAACAATCGCTAAAAAGATGGCGCCGATCTTACGCCAAGTTTATGAACAAATGGCCGAACCTAGATGGGTTATCTCAGTTGGAGCTTGTGCTTGTTCAGGTGGTATTTTCGATACCTACTCTGTTCTTCAAGGAATCGACAAGGTAATTCCTGTTGACGTTTATGTTCCGGGATGTCCTCCAAGACCGGAACAAATTCTAGACGGTGTGATGCGATTGCAAGATTTAGTACGATCAGAATCCGTTAGAAGAAGAAGTTCTCCAGAATACACTGAATTATTGGCTTCTTATAACATCAAGTAATTATAAATGGCATTAGAAACCTCCGTTATACAAACAAAATTAGTTGATCAATTCGATACAATCGTAACCGATTTTGTACAGCTACACGACATACTCACTTTCGAAGTAGATTCAAATTCTATTACAAAAGTAATCCAGTTTTTGAGAGACGATGCTACTTTGCGTTTCAATTTCATGACCGATTTATGCGGTGTTCATTACCCAGATGCAACTCCAGACAGACAATTTGCAGTGGTTTATCACATGCACAATTGGATAGACAACGTAAGGATTCGTATCAAATGTTTCCTTAATGGTGAAAATCCTGAGATCGATACAGTTTCAAACTTATTTTTAAGTTCTAACTGGCAAGAAAGAGAAACGTATGATTTCTATGGAATTATATTTAAAGGTCATCCACAATTGAAGAGAATCTTGAATATGGACGAAATGACCTCTTTCCCAATGCGAAAAGAATTCCCAATGGAAGATGGGGGAAGAACCGACAAAGACGACCGTTTCTTCGGTAGAACAACCGATAATTGCTAATTGCCCTGAAATAATATCGATTATATGTCAGACTTATTATTACCACCAGAATTACGATATGCCGATATCATCAAACAAAGGCAAAATGAAGATGGAAGCGAACTTTCGATTCTGAATTTAGGCCCTACTCACCCGGCAACCCACGGAATTTTCCAAAACATTCTTTTGATGGATGGAGAACGAATCGTGGACGGTGAAGGAACTGTTGGATACATCCATCGTGCATTCGAAAAAATAGCAGAAAACAGACCTTTTTACCAAATCACACCACTAACCGACCGTATGAATTACTGTTCGGCTCCCATCAACAATATGGGTTGGTGGATGACTTTGGAAAAAGCCTTAAATATAGAAATTCCAAAACGTGTCCAATACATGAGGGTCATCATTATGGAATTGGCGCGTATTGCCGATCACATTATCTGCAGCTCGGTTATGGGTGTAGATACTGGAGCGCTAACTGGTTTCTTATATGTATTCCAATTCAGAGAAAAAATCTACGAAATCTATGAAGAAATTTGTGGAGCCCGTCTTACGACAAATATGGGACGAATTGGTGGTTTCGAAAGAGATTGGAGTCCAAAAGCTTGGGAAAAAATCAATGCTTTTTTAGAAGAATTTCCAGAAGTTTGGAGAGAATTTGAAAACCTCTTGACTAGAAATAGAATCTTTATGGACAGAACCATTGATGTGGGAGCTATTTCGGCTGAAAAAGCAATCAGTTATGGTTTTACAGGTCCGAATTTAAGAGCCGCCGGTATTGATTACGATGTCAGAGTTATGCAACCTTACAGTTCATACGAAGATTTCGAATTTGAAATTCCTGTTGGAAAATCTGGGGATACTTATGATCGTTTCTGTGTAAGAAATGCCGAAGTTTGGGAAAGTATGAGCATCATCAAGCAAGCCATTGCTAAATTGCCAGAAGGACCTTTCCATGCTGATGTTCCCGATTATTACCTTCCTCCAAAAGAAGATGTTTACAATACAATGGAAGGATTAATTTATCACTTCAAAATTGTAATGGGAGAAATTCCTGTTCCAGTAACAGAAGTATATCACGCTGTTGAAGGCGGAAACGGAGAAGTTGGTTTCTACCTAATTACTGACGGAAGCCGAACACCTTTCAGATTGCATTTCAGAAGACCTTGTTTTATCTATTACCAAGCATTCAATGACATGGTAAAAGGTGCAATGCTTTCGGATGCCATCGCAACACTGTCTAGTTTGAATGTAATTGCAGGAGAATTAGACGCTTAAGAATTTCAGATTGTTGATTAACGATTTTAGATTTCAGATTTAAAAGAAAAATGGAAAGAACACATCATACACAAGAGATCAATATAACGGAAGCTTTGATGACTCGTATCAACGAATTGATTAGTCATTATCCTGAAGGAAAGCAAAAATCTGCTTTGCTTCCTGTGCTTCACGAAGTGCAAGATGCCCACGATAACTGGTTGAGTATTGAATTACAAGACAAAGTAGCCGAAATATTGCAGATAAAGCCTGTGGAAGTCTATGAGGTAGTAAGTTTTTATACTATGTTCAACAGAAGGCCAATTGGGAAATATATGTTTGAATTTTGTCAAACTTCGCCTTGTTGTTTAAGAGGTGTTGAAAACCTAATGGATTATACCTGTGAAAAATTGGGTGTAAAAGTAGGTGAGCCAACACCAGACGGAATGTTTGAAGTTCGTGGTGTCGAGTGTCTTGGTGCTTGTGGTTATGCACCAATGATGCAGTTGGGTGATTTCTTCCAAGAGCATCTGACACCAGAAAAAATAGACCAACTGATTGTAGATTGCAGAGATAACAAGATTACTTTACACGATAAATAATATGTCACAAAAAATATTATTAGACAAGATTAATGTCCCGGGCATCAAAACCTACGAAGTATATCGTCGTGAAGGAGGTTATGCATCTGTAGAAAAAGCCTTGAAAAAACTAACTCCTGATGAAGTGGTAGAAGAAGTAAAAACTTCCGGACTTCGTGGTCGTGGTGGAGCAGGGTTTCCTGCCGGAATGAAGTGGAGCTTTATTGATAAAAAATCAGGGAAACCAAGACATCTGGTTTGCAATGCCGATGAATCTGAACCTGGAACGTTCAAAGACAGGTTCTTGATGGAATACATTCCGCATCTTTTGATTGAAGGAATGATCACTTCAAGTTATGCATTGGGAGCAAATTTATCCTACATCTATATTCGTGGAGAATATATGTGGGTTTATAAGATTTTAGAACGTGCCATTGCCGAAGCAAAAAATGCTGGCTGGCTTGGAAAAAATATTTTAGGTACCGGATATGATTTGGAATTATACGTTCAAATTGGTGGAGGTGCTTACATCTGTGGAGAAGAAACCGCACTTATTGAATCGTTGGAAGGAAAAAGAGGAAATCCGCGTATCAAACCGCCATTCCCTGCTGTTTCTGGACTTTGGGCCAATCCAACAGTTGTAAATAACGTGGAAACAATCGCTACTGTGCCGTGGATTATCAATAATTCAGGTGAAGATTATGCCAAAATTGGTATCGGTCGCTCAACAGGTACAAAATTAATTTCTGCTTCTGGACACATCAAAAACCCAGGTGTTTACGAAATTGAATTGGGATTAAGTGTTCATGAGTTTATGAATTCTGATGAATATCTAGGTGGAATGATTGATGACAGGCCTTTGAAGGCGTTCGTTCCTGGAGGTTCTTCTGTTCCTGTCTTGCCAGCTCATTTGATTTACAAAACTGCCAATAACGAAGATCGTTTGATGTCTTACGAATCTTTATCAGACGGTGGTTTTGCAACAGGTTCGATGTTAGGCTCTGGAGGATTCATTGTTTATAATGACACAGCCTGTATTGTTAGAAACACTTGGAATTTCTCAAGATTCTACCACCACGAAAGCTGTGGACAATGTTCGCCTTGCCGTGAAGGAACAGGTTGGTTGGAAAAAGTATTGCATAGAATCGAAAACGGTCACGGCCGTGAAGAAGATATCGATTTGCTATGGAGTATCCAGAGTAGAATTGAAGGAAACACAATCTGTCCATTAGGAGATGCTGCTGCTTGGCCAGTTGCCGCAGCAATCCGTCACTTTAGAGAGGAATTTGAATACCACGTACGTTTTCCTGAAAAGATTAAAAACAGAGACCATTTTGTGGCTGAACCTTTTGAAAAGGTGAGGCATTTGGTAGCGAAACAAACAGTTTAAAATGGCAGTAAGCTATAAGCAATAAGCCTTGACTTAAAGCTTACAGCATACAGCTTAGAGCATAAAAAATATGAAAGTAACAATAGACGGTCAAAGTATAGAAGTAGAACCGGGGACCACCATCCTTCAGGCTGCTCGAATGATTGGAGGAGAATCTGTTCCACCAGCGATGTGCTATTACTCTAAATTAAAAGGCAGTGGCGGAAAATGCCGTTGCTGTTTGGTTGAAGTTTCAAAAGGTAGTGATGCTGATCCAAGACCAATGCCAAAATTGATGGCATCGTGTGTAACAGGTTGTATGGACGGAATGGAAGTGAACAGTACCGCTTCTGAAAGAGTTCAGGATGCTAGAAAATCTGTAACGGAATTCCTTTTGATCAACCACCCTTTGGATTGTCCTGTTTGTGATCAGGCAGGAGAATGCGACTTGCAGAACTTGAGCTTCAAACACGGAAAATCCCAAACACGTTATATCGAAGAAAAAAGAACATTTGAGCCGGAAAATATCGGTCCGAATATTCAATTGCACATGAACCGTTGCATTCTTTGCTACCGTTGTGTGATGGTTGCCGATCAATTGACAGACAATCGTGTGCACGGTGTAATGGACAGAGGCGATCATTCTAACATTTCAACCTGTATTTCTAAAGCGATCGACAATGAATTTTCTGGAAATATGATTGATGTTTGCCCAGTTGGAGCTTTGACTGATAAAACGTTCCGTTTCAAATCGAGAGTTTGGTTCAACAAACCTTTCAACGCTCACAGAGAATGTACTACTCCAGGATGTTGCGGAAAAACAACCGTTTGGATGTTTGGAAACGAAATTCAAAGGGTTACAGGAAGAAAAGATGTTTACCACGAAGTGGAGGAATTCATCTGTAATACGTGTCGTTTTGACAAAAAAGAAGTATCGGATTGGGTAATCGAAGGACCTCGTAAATTCGAGAAAGATTCGGTTATCAACCAAAATAATTATACCAGAGAACTGGATACAGTTGTTATTGAAACTGAAAAAGGAATATTGAAAGGTCGTGACCAAGACCGTAAAAAAATCAGTATGCCGGCTGTTCCGTTGAAACAAGGTGAAAGAGAAGTCTTTAATAACGGAAAAGTATAATGGACAGTACACTGATAATAGAAAAAGGAATTTTTATTGTAGCAATTTTTGCCATTACAATGTTGATGGCGATGTATTCTACATTGGCTGAACGAAAAGTTGCGGCTTGGCTTCAAGATAGGATTGGGCCAAACAGAGCTGGTAAAGGTGGTATCTTGCAACCTTTGGCAGATGGTTTGAAATTATTTTCGAAAGAAGAATTCTTACCAGACACCCCTAATAAATTCTTGTTCATTGTAGGTCCGGCAATTTCAATGAGTGTTGCCTTGATGACCAGTGCGGTTATTCCGTGGGGCGATAAGTTGCATTTATTTGGACGCGATGTTATCCTACAAGCAACAGATATCGATGTGGCAATGCTTTATGTATTCGGAGTTTTATCAGTTGGTGTTTACGGAATCATGATTGGTGGATGGGCATCAAACAACAAATTCTCTTTAATGAGTGCAATGAGAGCGTCTTCTCAGATGATTTCGTATGAAGTTGCGATGGGACTTTCGATCATTGCCTTGATCATGATGACAGGAACCTTGAGCTTGAGAGAAATTTCAGCTCAGCAAAGCGGTATGAACTGGAATGTTTTCTACCAACCTGTTGGATTTATCATCTTCCTAATTTGTTCGTTTGCTGAAACCAATAGAACGCCTTTTGACTTGGCGGAATGTGAGGCGGAGTTAATTGGAGGTTATCATACAGAATATTCTTCGATGAGAATGGGATTCTATTTGTTTGCTGAATATGCAAGTATGTTTATCTCTTCTACGATTTTGGCAGTTCTTTATTTCGGTGGTTACAACTATCCTGGAATGGAATGGGCTGTTGAAAATTGGGGTGTCAATATTGGAAACGTTATCGGAATATTTGTGCTTTTTGCCAAGATCTGCTTCTTCATATTTTTCTTCATGTGGGTAAGATGGACGATTCCGAGATTCCGTTATGACCAGTTGATGCGTTTGGGATGGAAGATGTTGATTCCGTTGGCAATTGCAAATATCATTGTGACAGCTGTTGTGATTTTATTGTTTGACAACTAAGATCAAAAGTTTAAAAGAAAGACTATAGATTATCATCTAGCCCCGATTGAAGTGAAAATCCTTTTCTTTTTTTCTTTAAAAAAGAAAAGATTGTAACGGAAAGCGGGAAAATGGATTACAAATACAAGAGGACGATTTGCTCCTTATAAAAAAGAAATTAATTACCAGATATGTCAATAGAAACTATATCATTATCGGGAAGAAAAAAAGAGGTTTCAAACAAAAAGATGACTTTTTGGGAGAGCTTGTACCTGGTGGCAATTGTGAAAGGTTTGTTTATTACGATCCGTCACTTGTTCACAAGAAAAGTAACGATTAAATATCCTGAACAGGTACGAACTCGAAGCGATGTGTATCGTGGACAACACATGCTGATGCGTGATGACGAAGGTCGCGAGCGTTGTACGGCTTGTGGTTTGTGTGCACTTTCTTGTCCCGCAGAAGCGATCACGATGAAGGCTGAGGAAAGAAAACCTGAAGAAAAGCATTTGTACAGAGAAGAGAAATATGCTTCAATTTATGAAATCAATATGTTGCGTTGCATTTTCTGTGGATTGTGTGAGGAAGCTTGCCCAAAGGAAGCGATTTATTTGACAAAATCTAAAGTCTTGGTTCCTTCAAACTATGAAAGAGAAGAGTTTATTTTTGGAAAAGATAAATTGGTTATGCCTCTTGAAGCTGCAATTGCTAATGGTAAATTAAAAAACGCTAACTAATGTCGACAGTACTTATTATATTCTGTATTCTTGCCGCTGTCACTTTGGCTTCGGCATTTATGACCATTTTTTCCAGAAATCCTATCCACAGTGCTATTTATCTGGTTATCTGTTTCTTCTCGATTGCGGGTCATTATTTATTGTTTAATGCTCAATTTTTGGCATTGGTTCACATCATTGTGTATTCTGGAGCGATTATGATCCTGATTTTGTTTACGCTGATGTTGATGAACCTCAATAAGGAAGACGAAGTGCACAAGCCACGAATTACACGACTTGGAGCTGTTGTTTCGTTCTTTTTGATCATCTCGATCTTGATTGCGATTTTCGTTCAGACCAAACCAATTGTGGGTCCTTATGATACAACCGGAGAAGATTATCAATCGATAAAAGTATTGGGACAAGTTTTACTTGACCACGAAAACGGTTTTATGATTGCCTTTGAATTTGCTTCTGTATTGTTGCTTGTTGCAATGATCGGTGCCGTTTTATTGTCTAAAAAAGAAAAATCATCTAAATAATTATGGAGAATATTTTAAACCAAATTGGTATAGAAAATTATATCTTCCTTTCAGTAGCGCTTTTTTGCATTGGTGTTTTTGGAGTGTTGTATAGAAGAAATGCCATCATCGTTTTTATGTCAATAGAAATTATGCTGAATGCCGTGAACCTTTTATTTGTGGCTTTTTCTACTTATCACCAAGACGCACAAGGACAAGTTTTTGTATTCTTCTCGATGGCGGTTGCCGCAGCGGAAGTTGCAGTTGGATTGGCAATTTTAGTAGCTATCTTCAGAAATATCGGTTCGATTGATGTGGCTAATTTAAAAAACTTAAAAGGATAATTTTCAATGGATACCAATTTAGCTTTAGTACTATTATTAGCTCCTTTTTTAGGATTTTTATTAAATATATTCTTTGGAAAAAGTTTAGGCAAGAATGTTTCCGGAGCCATCGGAACGCTTGCTGTTGTTGTTTCTTTTGTCACAACTCTTATCTTTTTTCTTCAAATTAATCAGACTGGGCAACCAATAAGCATTCATCTGTTTGATTGGATTGCTATCAGCAACTTCAATATTGAATTTGGATTTTTATTGGATCAATTGTCTTTGCTTTGGTTGATGTTTGTAACAGGAATCGGTTCTTTGATCCACCTCTACTCGATCAGCTATATGCACGATGACGAGAATATGCACAAATTCTTTTCATATTTGAATCTGTTCATCTTCTTTATGATTACGCTTGTAATGGGTAGCAACTTGTTGATCATGTTTATCGGATGGGAAGGCGTTGGACTTTGTTCTTACCTGCTTATCGGATTCTGGTACAAGAATCAAAATTATAATGATGCGGCAAAAAAGGCCTTCATCATGAACAGGGTTGGAGATTTAGGTTTCCTGGTTGGAATCTTTATCATCGGAGCTTTATTCAATACTTTGGATTTTGCTACTTTGAAAGCAACTATCCTAGCTGGAAATAATTTAGATGCCTTTTGGATTGCAGCCGCTGCTTTGGCTTTGTTTATTGGAGCTTCTGGAAAATCTGCCCAAATTCCATTATACACCTGGTTGCCAGATGCGATGGCAGGACCAACTCCAGTTTCGGCCTTGATTCACGCCGCAACGATGGTAACAGCTGGTATCTTTATGATTACAAGATTGAACTTCTTGTTTGATTTGGCTCCTGCAATTCAAGATATTATTGCCGTTATTGGTGCTGTAACAGCTTTGGTAGCCGCAACGATTGGTTTGGTTCAGAATGATATTAAAAAGGTATTGGCTTACTCTACCGTTTCTCAATTAGGTTTGATGTTCTTGGCTTTAGGTTTGGGAGCTTACGAAATTGCTGTTTTCCACGTAATCACGCACGCTTTCTTCAAAGCTTGTTTATTCTTGGGTTCAGGTTCCGTAATCCATGCTTTGCACCACGAACAAGATATGCGTAAAATGGGTGGCTTGAGAAAAGCGATGCCGATCACATTTATTACAATGTTGGTTTCAAGTTTGGCTATTGCTGGTATTTTTCCATTATCTGGATTCTGGTCCAAGGATGAAATCTTGATGGTGGCGTTTCACGAAAGTCCAGTTCTTTGGGTAATTGGCTCTATTGCTTCGATCCTGACGGCTTTTTATATGTTCCGATTGATGTATTTGACCTTTTTTAAAGAATTCCGTGGAACCGAAGAACAAAAACATCACTTGCACGAAAGTCCGGCTTTATTGACTTTTCCCTTGATTGTATTAGCTATTTTGGCGGCAATTGGAGGTTTGTTGAGCCTTCCAGGACACAGCTGGTTGAATCACTACCTTGCTCCTTTGTTCGCAAAAGCCCACGAAGCACACCATTTAGGAACTACTGAATACATGCTGATGGGAATTGCAACTGTTGGTGCCTTGGTTGGAATTGGAATTGCATATGCGAAATATATCAAGCAGGCCCAAGTTCCTGAAGAAGATGAAAAAATTACAGGTCTCTCTAAAGTTTTATACAACAAGTACTATGTTGACGAAGTGTACGATGCCATCATCGTAAAACCAATCAACTTGCTTTCTTGTTTCTTTAGGGATTACATTGAAACAGCTTTGGCAGCGATTGTTTTTGGTTTCGGAAAAGCGGCCAACGAACTAAGCTACCAAGGGAAGAAAATTCAAAACGGAAGTATCGGTTTTTATCTTTTTGCTTTCGTCATAGGCTTTTGTGCCATTGTTTCGTATTTAATTTTAGCTCAAAAAAAATTCTAACATAATGGATGTATCTTTTATACTAATTATACTTTTAATTGGCGCTTTTGCAACTTATTTTTCAGGAGATAAACTAGCTCCAAAAGTAGCCTTGCTTTTCGGATTGGTATCCTTAGGATTTTCCGTTTACTTGTTGAGCCTTTTCAATGCCGGACAGAATATCGATTTTGTTTCGGGATGGATTACAAAACCAAGCATTTCATTTTCGCTTAAAGCAGATGGACTATCACTGGCAATGTTGCTTTTAAACACAGCTTTGACGCCTTTAATCATATTTTCAGCTTTTGGAAATGAATTCAGGAATGCAAAAAACTTCTATGCTTTAATCTTATTCATGTCATTCGCGATGGCGGGAACTTTCCTTGCCTCTGACGGACTTTTATATTATATCTTTTGGGAATTGGCCTTGATTCCGATCTACTTTATTGCCTTGATTTGGGGTAACGGAGATGCAGAAGAACGTAAAAAAGCAGTTGTAAAATTCTTTATCTATACTTTGGCTGGATCGTTATTTATGCTAACGGCTTTTATCTATTTGTATGGAAAAGCTGGAAGCTTCTTGCTTGAAGACTTATACAAATTAGAACTTTCTTCTCAAGAACAACTTTGGATTTTCCTTGGATTTTTCTTGGCTTATGCTATTAAAATTCCGATTATTCCTTTCCATACTTGGCAGGCAAAGGTGTACCAAAAAGCGCCAACTGTTGGAACCATGTTGCTTTCAGGAATCATGCTAAAAATGGGATTGTACAGCGTTATCCGTTGGCAATTGCCTTTGGCTCCAGCTGCCGCAAAAGAATATATGACCATCTTTATTGCTTTGGGAATTGCAGGAGTGATCTACGGATCGATTGTAGCTTTGAGACAAAAAGACCTTAAAAAATTACTAGCTTATTCATCTTTAGCACACGTTGGATTGATTGCTGCCGGAACTTATACTTTTAACCTTGACGGACTTCGTGGAGCAGTTCTTCAAATGATTGCCCACGGTTTTGTGGTGGTTGGTTTGTTCTTCGTGGCTGAAATCATCTACAGAAGATATGAAACCAGAGAAATCTCAGAAATGGGAGGTATCAGAAGCCAATCGCCGAAGTTTACTTCTATGTTTATGATTTTGGTTTTAGCATCGGTTGCTTTACCTTCTACCTTCAACTTTATTGGAGAATTTACGGTATTGTACAGCTTGTCGCAAATTGGAATCATCTGGGCTATCCTTGGTGGAACAACCATCATTTTAGGAGCTTATTATATGTTGAGAATGTTCCAACACGTAATGCTTGGAGAAACCAATGTTAAAGCATTCAAGGAAGTAACATTTAACGAAGGAGTAGTTTTGGTAGCCATCATCGCATTCTTATTGTTTTTTGGAATTTTCCCAAAACCAATTACAGATTTGATTACACCAAGTCTTGAAAATATTATAACTATAATCAATCGATAATTATCAAATAAAAAAATGAATACATTAATAGCTATAACAGGATTAGGTGTTTTATGCCTTTTATTTGAAATTTTCAATTTTAGAAAAGGGATCATTCCTTTTACGATTGTTGGTTTGTTGGCATCACTTGCCTTGACGATTAATGATTACGGCACTACTGCAAGCTTCTATAACAATATGGTGGTCGTGAATAATTTTTCGGTTACCTTTTCGAGTTTACTTATTGTACTGACCATCTTTATTGTTGCTTTGAGTCATAACTTCTATGATAAAGAAGCTGCCGCTAAAATATCTGACTTCATCGGAATAAAGATATTTATGCTTTCGGGTGCTATCGCGATGGTTTCGTTTGGGAATTTGGCGATGTTTTTCTTGGGTATTGAAATCTTATCAATTGCCCTATATGTTTTATGTGCCAGTGACCGATTGAACTTTAAAAGTAATGAATCGGGTATGAAGTATTTCCTGATGGGTGCTTTTGCTTCTGGTTTTATCCTTTTCGGAATCTGTTTGGTATATGGTGCAATGGGAAGCTTTGACGTAGCAGAAATCAGCGAATTATCGCGTTCTGCTGAGTTGCCGGATTGGTTCTTTATTGGAATCATATTGCTTACTATCGGTATGCTTTTCAAGATTGCCGCTGTGCCTTTTCACTTTTGGGCTCCGGATGTTTACGAAGGTGCTCCTGCATTGACTACTGCTACTATGAGTACAATAGCGAAAGTAACAGCTATGGCTACCTTATTTAAAATTTTGAGCGTACTGAATGCTGATATATCTGAGTCGTTCCAGATTGTTATTGTGGTGATTTCTATTGCTTCGATGACGGTTGGAAATATTATGGCATTACGTCAGACGAATGTAAAGAGAATGCTTGCTTTTTCTGGTATCTCGCACGCAGGATTTATGTTGATGACTTTGCTAAGCCTTAGTCTTTCTGCCGGAACGTTATTGTATTATGCGGCCGCTTATTCACTTTCTGGAATTGCAGCCTTTGCAGTTATCCTTTATGTTTGCAAGAACAGAAACAACGAAGATATTGTCAACTTCCACGGTTTAGGAAAAACCAATCCGCTGTTAGCTGCAGTGTTAACAGGTGCTTTACTTTCCATGGGAGGTATTCCTATCTTCTCTGGATTCTTTGCTAAATTGTTTTTGTTTAACCAGACAATTGAAGCAGGCTATCTTGTTTTGGTGATTGTTGCGGTTGTAAACTCTATCATCAGTATTGGATATTATTTCAAATTGATCTTGGCAATGTATGGCAAAGAGCCTAACGAAGAAAGAACAGGAACTCCTATCTTATATTATTCTGTTGCTGTGATTGCAATTGTGATTAATATTGTAATTGGTCTTTTCCCTTCTACGGTTTTAGACTTGATGTAAAATATTATCGTTTCTATATACAAAAGCCATTCGAAAGAGTGGCTTTTTTTTTCATTATTATTGAACTAAGGCGACGGTGCATCAGAGACTCTTTCGGTGCATCAGAAACTCTTTCGGTGCAAGGGTAAATATCTTCAGTACTCAATTTTATTTTTATTCAAAAAAAAATCCCGACTGCTTGATTGCAATCGGGATTCTTTTTCTTGAGGCCAAAATTATTTAGCTTTTCTCTGGCATCAAAATACCAACGACTTTGTCTTTCGTCAAGTATTTCTTCGCTACAGCTTGAATGTCTTTAGCGGTAATCGCATTTACTTTCTCTTCAAATTTTAGAATATCATCTGCATTTGTTCCGTTGGTGTAGGATCTGCTGAAGTTGCTCAACCAGTATCTGTTCTCTTTGATGTCTTTCTTATAATCCAACAATTCGGCCTCTTTGAATTTAACTACGTCGCCTTCAACCGGACCATTGTCAATAATCTTTTGGAGTTCTCTCAAAGCAGAAGCTGTCAATTTCTCAGCATTTTCTGGTCCGCATGGGAAACCGATACTAAAATTGTAAGCACCGTTTGGCACTTTGCTCATGCTTCCTCTTGCGCTAACGCCATATACACCACTTTCATTTTCTCTTAATTCTTCAATTAATTTGATGGTCAATACTTCGCCCAAAGCTTGCATTGCCAAAGCTTCTTTTGGAGAATAATCAGCGTCGCCATAATACATAATCGTTACCGAACTTTTTGGATCTGTACCTTTGTTTACAACCTTTTTCAAATCACCTTTCAGCATTCTGTATCCAAGGTCAACTGCTTTTTCTTTTTTATCTGTTGATGGTAAAGAAGCCAAATATTTCGCAGAAAACTCCTCAATTGCCTTGTCATCCACATTACCTACGAAGAAGAATTCGAAATCTCCAGCGTTAGCAAAACGTTCCTTGTATTTCTTGTAAGCCAATTCATAGTCTGTAGTTTCCCAAGCTTTATCATCTGGGAACATACCGAAGTATCTTGGATTTTCTTTCATCAAATAGCCATAGAATTCCTGTTGGAAATACACATTTGGTTGCGAAGAAAGGTTCTTGAAGAAAGCCGATTGTTTTTGCTTGTATCCTTCAAACGCTTCCTTATCAAGGTTCAAATCTGTGAAATAAGCATGAACCGTTTGAAATAAATATTCCAAATCCTTTGGTGTAGCACTTCCTCTGAATCCTTCGGAAGTACTGCCGATGTATGGATTTACATTGGCAATTTTACCAGCCATAAATTTATTGATATCGTTCAATTTTAAACCTGAAAAACCTGCTTCAGTCAAAGCTCCATTTGCAAATTGCGTTTTCTTGGCTTCATCATTCGTATACAAATTTGTACCTCCAAAACTAATTCCTTCCATCAATACTTCATCATTCTTGAAGTCGGTTTTCTTGTAGGTAACTTTTACACCATTAGACAAAGTCAGAGTGGTAGCGCCAATGTTTGCGTTGAATTCTTTGTTGGTGATTTTTCCAGCTTTCACTTCTTTTCTCAACAAGCTAGAAGCAACAGCGGTTTCCTCATAAGGTTTCACTTCATCAGAATTTACTTTTAAAGTATTCAAAACCTCTTGCTCTGTTACTTTTTTCAATCCTTCTTTCTCTGGACCAGTGATGATCACCACTCTATTGTCGTCCTTCACATATTCTTTTACGAATCCGGCCACATCCTTTAATTCTACTTTAGGAAGCATTTGTTTTACCGCTTCATACTCCCAAGCAATTCCCGGAGCAGGTGTTCCTTCTAAGAAATACGACTGGTATTCACTCACAAACATTTCAGAGTTTGATTTGTCTCTGTCGTTGTAAGCCTGTTCGTATCTTGCCAAATAATCCGATTTAGCCCTATCTAATTCGCTTTGCGTAAATCCGTATTTTTTTGCTCTTTCATTCTCTGTTACCAATACTTTCAAAGCTTCCAATTGCTTGTCTTCCTGTGTCATGGCAAAAGATTGGTAGGCTTCCTTGGTTCTGGCCCAAGTACCACCATGGTAAGAATAACCAAATGTAAACGGAGGAGTTGGCGAATTTGTCAATTCATCCAATCTATTGTTTAACATTGTTGTAAAGATGTTTTCTACAAGATCGGCTCTATAATCAGCAACCGTTACCGTTTTTTTAGGTGCATTGTGGTCCTTGTAGATCAGCTGTACCTGTGTTCCAGAAGCTTCCTTGTCGCTTTCAACCGCCACAAAAGTTTCCTTGTGATTGGGAACATCGTATACTTTCCTTGGCTTTTCATTCTTTGGATTCTGATATTTCCCGAAGTGATCGTTGATCTTCTTCTCCATTTCAGCAACATCAATATCCCCAACAACAATCACACTCATCAAATTCGGACGGTACCAATCTTTGTAGAAACTTGTAAGCTTGTCGTATTTAAAGTTTTCCAGGATTTCTTTCTTTCCGATAGGCAAACGATCTGCATAATGGGATTTGTACATCATTTTCGGCATGTATCTACCCATCATTCTCTTGCTTGCTCCAAGTCCGAGACGGTATTCTTCCAGAACAACCCCTCTTTCCTTATCCACTTCTTCTGGCGTCAATACGGCATTGAAAGCCCAATCCTCCAAAATATTGAAGCCGTTTTCTAGTTTTGAAGCATCATCAGAAGGAATTGGAAGGAAGTAAACCGTTTCGTCGAAACTCGTATAGGCATTCAAGTGCTGTCCGAATTTAACTCCGATGCTTTGCAGATAATCCACTAACTTGTTTTTAGGAAAACGTTTGGTTCCATTGAAACACATGTGCTCCATAAAGTGCGCCAAACCTTGCTGTTCGTCGGTTTCAAGAATAGAACCAGCGTTGATGACCAATCGTAAATCTACCTTGTTCTCTGGCTTGGCATTTTTCTTGATGTAGTAGGTCAAGCCGTTTTTAAGCTTTCCTGTTTTTACACTAGGATCAAAAGGAATCGGACTGTCGCCTTTTAATTCTTGAGCTCCCATTGCCAAAGGGAATACCAATAAAAAAAATAACGTTCGTTTGATTTGTTTCATAAATTATTGTTTTTTGTTTTGTCGAATTTAAATAATAACTCGAAATCTTCATTTTTATTATAATACATTTAACAGAAAATACTTATATTTCTGAACTACTCAATAAAAATACTCTTCTATCATAAATTTATAAAAATGGAGTTATTGTAATTTGCTATCTTTACTTTTTTGAAATTAATTTAATTCTAGAAATGTCTAAAAAATTCTACTCTATACTTTTACTCGCTTTTTATTTTTCTATGCCTCAAGCATTTGCCCAAGAAAAAGAAATCATTCCCCCTTATAACATCAAGACGGTGACGTTTGTTCAAAACAACCAGAATACGATTCCGGTTTTTCGTATGAACGATAGTTTTCAGTTTCAATTTGATGATTTGTATGGAGACGAGGCCAATTATTTCTACACCATCACACATTGTGATTACGACTGGAAACCCTCACAGCTATCCAAAGCCGAATATATAGATGGTTTTGACGATCAGCGGATTCAAAATCACACCAATTCTTTCAATACGTTGCAATTGTACACGCATTATACGGTGAATCTTCCAAATAAATTCACACGTTTGAAAGTTAGCGGTAATTATGTATTTAAAATTTTAAACGACAATAAAGAAGTAGTGTTTTCCAGAAAATTCATCATGTGCGAAGAATTGGTTTCAGTGCCTATGCAAGTTAAGCGTGCACGAAATGTCAATCAAATCAATTTTAAGCAAAACCTTGAATTTTCGATAAAATCCCAAAACATCCAATTCCAAAATCCGTTACAAAATATAAAGGTTCTATTGATGAAAAACGGACAATTCAATGATGTCATTACCAATGTAAAACCTATGTACACCATTGGAAATGACCTGATTTATAAATACGATACCGAAACGCAATTCTGGGGCGGAAACGAATTTTTGTTTTTTGACAACAAGGACATTCGAGGAGCAAACAACAGCATTTCAAGAATTGATGCAAAAGAAATCTACAATTCTCATCTGTTTACAAACAATGCCAGGGCGAATGTTCCGTACACTTTTTTCCCTGATGTAAATGGTAATTTTGTTGTTCGAAACCTAAATGCAGAGGACAATACTGTGGAAGCCGATTATTCGTGGGTCTTTTTCTCACTGAGTGCTCCTGCCTATTACGGAAAAAATGATATTTACATCACGGGCATGTTCAATAATTTTGCCTTGACACCAGAGTACAAAATGGATTATAACAAGGACAAAGGGATTTATGAGAAAGCCCTTATGGTAAAGCAAGGATTCGTAAACTACCAATACACGATTGCCGATAAGAATGGTAAAATTGACAATGAAAATGCCATCGACGGTAATTTCTACCAAACCGAAAACAATTATCTCGCCCTTGTGTATTATCGTGAAAACGGACAACGTTATGACCGCGTTATTGGAAAAGGGGTTGCAACTTCGGTCGACATCATTAATTAAAGTTATAAAAAACTGTAAACAAAGCCTTTAAGGTAATTTAATAAATAAAAAATGTGATACCAAAATTAAAATTTGTAATTTTGGAACACTTATAAAACAGATATGGTTTCTCAAATCACAAGAGGTATAAAAATTTCGGTTCTGACTAGTTTTGAAGGTACTTACTTCAAGAACTACAAGATTCATTTTGCCTTTAGTTACGAGATTACAATTGAAAACCATAGTAAGGATTCAGTTCAACTTATCTCGCGCCATTGGGAAATTTACGACTCTCTAAACGATACCGAATTTGTAGACGGCGAAGGCGTTGTAGGCAAAAAACCTGTTTTAAAGCCTGGTGAAAGCCATACGTACAGCTCTGGATGCCTGCTTTCTTCACCTTTCGGATCCATGAAAGGCTATTTCAATATGATCAATTTTACCTCTACCAGAAGTTTTAGGGTAATGGTGCCTACTTTTAAATTGAGTACTCCTTTTGCGTTGAATTAATAAGAAGCTAATCCAGCTTTTCACTCCAAGTTTTTTCATTCCTTCCTTTTTTTGTAAGGATAAAAAGAGCTTCCGCTGGTCGCTTTTTTCTCCTAACAAAAAATAGTCAGTAATTTCAAAAGCTTTCCGTTACAATCTGGGCTAGGGTTTCTGCTAAAAATCAATTTTATTTTTCCGATTGCCTTTTCTCAATCAAAATCACCTCCTCTTTCGTTACCGCATACACCAAATCATTTCCTTCGGGAACCATAATATATTTCCCCGTAAATTCTCCAAAAGCTGGCAGAATCATCTGGTTTTCTTTCTGAAAAAAACACGGCAATTTGATATGATGTCCGCCAAAACCACGCAACGCAACACCCGGATGAATGTGTCCAGAAAAATTAAACAAGCCTTCTCGTTCCGTTGGATGATGCGTCAAAAGAAAGCCGTCCACTTCTAACTCCTTGAAAACTTTCACCTCGATGTTATCGTAATTTTCCTTGGCAATGATGTCGTGGTTTCCGGCAATCAGAACAATCTCTGCCACACAACAATCCGACCATTCCACGAACAGATTCCACTCGCTGTTTTTGGAGCTATGAAATAAATCGCCCAAAAAAACGACGCTTTCTGGGTCGAAATAATCTACCACTTCCGTCAATCGTGTAAAGTTCTTGGAAACCGCATTATTGGGAATCGCCACGCCGTGTTTACGGAAATGTGAGACTTTCCCTAAATGAACATCGGAAATTAAAAGTGCTTTTCTGTCTTCCCAAAACAAAGCACCACTTGGATGAAGGATGAATGTTTGAGATTTTATTTTTATTGTAATCGTCATTTAAAATTTTAAACTTTTCGCAATCCTGCAAGGTTTTCAAAACCTTGTAGGTATTATATTCTCGTCGTATTTTTGCGCAAGATTCACAAGATTTTCAAAACTCCGCAGGTATAATTTCATATTTTTTTCTAATCAAGACCTACAAGGTTTTAAAAACCTTGCAGGTCAAAATCCTTTCATATACGAAGCGGTCATTTTTTTAATTCGTTCCGCCAATGTCTCACTCGATAATTTTTCACGGAGCCTATCCGTAATTATCGGGAAGCTGAAAGGCGTTGGCTTTTTGCATTGTTTCCAAACAATTTCTTGATTGGCAATTCGTTCCAACGCTAATAATAATCGGCCTTCTTCCAATTGATGTTCAAACGTTTCGCGATAAGCTTGCTGAAACAACAAATTCTCAGGTTCGTAATCCCTGAAAACTTCAAACAGCAATTGCGAACCGCTTTGCAAATGTTTGGTCTTGATCATTTTTCCTGGAAAACCCGTAAAAACCAGACCTGCAATTACAGCGATATCACGGAATTTTCGTCGGGCCATTTCCGTCGCGTTCAAACTTTTCATCAAATCAGAATGTACGTAATCGGTTGAAAAAAGGTTGTTGTCCAACACTTCCTGCATGTTGATTTCTTGGTCGGAAAGCAGTTCAAAGCCGTAATCGTTATACGCCAGCGAAAAACTTATCGGTGAAAGCAAACTGATACGATACGCCAATAAACTCGCCAGTGCTTCATGCACAAATCTTCCCTCGAATGGATAAAAAATAGCGTGATAGCCTTCTCTGGTTTTAAAGGTTTCAATCAAAAATTCATCGGCACTTGGCACAATCGATTCTTTCCTTTGTCTAGCAAACATCGGCTGTAACGCTTTTAATTCTGGCGATAAATCATCGGTGTTTGCCCGATACAATTCCTGCCTAAGCAGTTCACTCATCTGGGCCGAAAGCGCCATCCTTCCTCCCATCCAACTCACCAGCCTCGATTTCTTGGTTGGGTCGGCTTTTCTAACCAAAACCTGCATGTTTTTGATGCGGTACAATTCTAATTTCTTTCCACCAAAAGTAAAGGTGTCGCCTGGATTTAATTTAGAAATAAACCATTCTTCAATTGTTCCGATAAAACCGCCACCCATAAATTTTACGTTCAACGTTGCATCGCTCACAATCGTCCCGATTTGCATTCTGTGGTGCATCGCAATCATCCGACTGTTGATTTTGAAAAGGCCATTTTCTTCGATTTCTACTTTTTTATATTCGTCATACGCCTGCAAACTCTGGCTTCCGTTGACAATAAAGTTTAAAATCCAATTCCAATTTTCCTTTGTCATTGCTTGATAACAGAACGTTCCTTTTACTTCTTCGTAAATTTCATCCGGAAAAAATCCGTCCGAAACCGCTAAGGTATTCAAGTATTGCACCAAAACATCCCAGCTGTTCAAATACGGAACTCGGTCTTCCACAACGGTATTTGCCACTGCTTTTTTTAATGCCGAAGCTTCAATCAATTCTATGGAATGTGTCGCCAAAAAATAAATCGTACTTTCTTTTCCGGGTTGGTGCCCGCTTCGTCCAGCTCGTTGCAGAAACCGTGCGACGCCTTTTGGACCACCGACTTGAATGATGGTTTCCACGGGAGCAAAATCGACACCCAAATCCAAACTGGAGGTACAAACTACCACTTTCAATTCTTCGTCACGAATTGCCTGTTCTACCCAAAGTCGGGTTTCGCGGTTGATGCTTCCGTGGTGCATTGCCATTTCTCCTGCAAATTCGGGATATTTTTCCAATAATCTTTGAAACCAGATTTCACAAGCCGAGCGAACATTTGTAAAAAGTAATGTTGTTCTACTCGCTTTGATGATTTTCGCCACCTCATCAATCAAGTGCAAACCCATGTGACCCCGCCACGGATAGGTTTCCATTTTCTCTGGAATTATCGAAATGACGTTTATTTTTTTATTGATAACCGCTTTGATTAAAACTGAATTTTTATACGCTTCCGAATCAATTCCAAGCAAAACTTCTTGGGCTTGTTGCAAGTTTCCGATGGTTGCCGAAATGCCCCAGATGCGCATATTCGGAGCGATTTTCTTTAATCTTGACAAGGCCAGTTCGGTTTGAACGCCTCGTTTTGTTCCTAATAATTCGTGCCATTCGTCGATGACAATTGCTGAACAATCCTTGAAGGTTTTTTCATATCCTTTTGATGCCAAGAGCAGTTGCAGACTTTCGGGGGTTGTGACTAACAAATCGGGCATCTTGCCTTTTTGCTTGGCTCGTTCGCTTGCCGATGTATCTCCAGAACGGATACCCACGGTCATTTGAGTTCCCAAATCATTCACGACACGTTCGGCAGATTGCTTAATTTCTACGGAAAGTGCTCGTAAAGGCGTAATCCAAATTGCTTTTAATCCGGGCTTGTGCTTTTCTTTATAATCTGGATTTTTTTTGATGTAATCGAGAACAATCGGCAACCATAAGGCATAGGTTTTCCCGCTTCCGGTCGGAGCGTTCAAAAGGCCATTTTTACCTTGCAAGAAAGCCGTCCAGGTTTGGGTTTGGAACGGGAAGGGCTTCCATCCTTGTTGGTGGAACCAGTCGCTTGCTAGGTTAAAAAGTTGTTCTCTGTTCATTTATTATTTCCTATTCTTTATTTTATTCTTAACCACAAAGAGCACAAAGTTTTACGCAAAGGTCGCAAAGCTATAATTCTAAAAAAATCTGCGTAAATCCGTGTCATCCGTGTTCTATTTTCTCGCAAAGGCGCTAAGTCGCAAAGCTTTTGCCTTTTGGCTAATCACTCTTGCCTAACTCAAATAATCATGCTCTTCAAATCGTCAATAGAATTCGCTTCTTCGATTTTCTTATCGATTCGCCAGCGTAATATTCTTGGAAAACGGGTGGCGATACCGCTTTTGTGGCGTTTGGATAGTGCGATTCCTTCGAAGCCAATTTCAAAAACTAATTTTGGAGTTACGCTTCTAACTGGTCCAAAACGTTCGAGAGTATTTTTCTTTATAAAATCATCCACCATTCTGAATTCGGCATCGGTTAAACCAGAATAGGCTTTTGCAAACGTCACCAATTCACGTTCACCGTTTTCGTTGTCTTGCCATAAGGCGAACGTGTAATCGGTAAATAAATTCGAGCGTCTTCCGTGGCCTCTCATGGCGTATGTTAGCACAGCATCAATTGTCAGTGGTTCAATTTTCCACTTCCACCAATCGCCTTTTTTTCTTCCGACCAAATAAGGCGAATCTTTTCTTTTCAGCATCAACCCTTCGCTTTTCATCTCTCTGGAACGGATTCTTTCTTCGGCAACTTCTTCCCATGTAGAGAATGAAACACGCTCGGAAAGTTGCAATGGAATGTCTTTATCTTTTATTTCGGAATATAATTTTTCCAATAAAATTCGACGTTCTTCAAATGGTTTGTTCCGAATGTCCTCGCCTTGCCATTCCAACAAATCATAAGCTCTAATTACAACTGGAGAATTTTTTAAGATGGCTTGTGAGACTGTTTTTCTACCAATCCGGGTTTGCAAGTCATTGAACGTTCCGATTTCTCCGTTTAGGAAGGGCAAAATTTCTCCATCGATAACAGTTCCATCCGGAATGACTCCAATAAATGACGCAAATTCTGGATATTTATCGCTGACCAATTCCTCTCCCCTGCTCCATACATAAATCTCGTTGTCACGGATGATGGTCTGCGAGCGGATGCCGTCCCATTTGTGTTCGGCACTCCAGTCTTCGGGATTTCCTAAATTAGAGACTTCCCCTTCGATGGGATAGGCCAAATAAAACGGATAGGGTTTCGACAAATAATCACTGCTTTTTTCGTCCAGAATCAGTTCTTGAAACGTGACGGTATTCGGGTTCCAATCGCCCATTAATTTATAGGCCAAAGCATCCTCTTCAATATTTTCTGCTTTAGATAATGCTCTTGTCATCAGTTTCTGACTCACACCAATTCGGAAACTTCCTGTGATAAGTTTAGTGAAAACAAAGCGTTCGTAATAATTAAGCGCCAACCAATTATCATGAAGATATTCTCTTTTTTCTTCGTCGGTCTTCTTTTTTAGGGCAATGATTTCCTGCAGGTATTCCGTCAGGCTTTTCTCGGAATGTTCTTTTGTGGTTGGGATTACGAGTGCAATTGTTTCGGCCAAATCGCCTACAATGTGATAACTTTCTTCAAACAACCACAATGGAATATTTGCCAATTCATTTGCCCATAATCGTAACAAAGTGGTGTTGACAGGTCGTGGCGGACGGCGGTGCGAGAGGATGGCGATTGTCCACACTTTGTCTTCATCGCTGGCGTTCTTGAAGTAATTTGTGAGCGCGTCAACCTTTACCGACGTTTTGTTGGAGCTGTCTAGGGATTTTATGAGTTCGGCGAAGTTTTTCATTTTTTCTAATTAACCGCAAAGAGCGCGAAGTTTTTTTTCGCAAGGTTCGCAATTTTTTTTTAATTTTTCTCGCAAAGACGCGAAGTCGCAAAGTTTCTTGCTTCTTGTCTCTTTTCTCTATTCTCTTTCTACATTTTCTTCCTGATTCTTATCACTTTCTTCTTCCTCCATTTTGGCGTTCATTTCTCCTGATTCGCCTTCGTATTGGGTGTTGGCGGTTCTTGCATCGTAGCCTAATTCAATTAAATACTTTGAAAAGATATCGGAATAGCCGTGGGTACAGATTACTTTTTCGGCTCCGGTGGCTTTGATGCTTTCCAATAATCCGGTCCAATCGCAGTGGTCACTTAACACAAAACCTCGGTCAACCGCTCGTCTTCTTCTGGCGCCACGGAAGGCCATCCATCCACTTGCGGAACCTGTTACGTAGGGTGTCATTCTTCGAATCCAGATGCTTCCGTGGGCACTTGGCGGTGCGAGGATTATATTTCCTGCTAATTCTTCTTTTTTGGTTTCTCTCGTGATTCTAGTGGTTTCGGGAAAATCGACCATTGGTCGTAAAACTTCGGTCATGTTTTCGATGGCTCCGTGGGTATATATTTTTCCGATATCGGTATCAAGATATTTTAAAAGGCGTTGTGCTTTGCCGAGGGAATACCCGAACAAGATGGAGGTTTTGCCGTCGGCTTTATTTTCGGCCCACCAATTGTTGATGTCGGTCATGACTTCGGCTTGTGGTGTCCACTTGAACGCGGGTAATCCAAAGGTGCATTCGGTAATGAACGCGTGGCATTTTACCACTTCATACGGTGTGGAAATACCGTCGTCTTCGGTTTTATAATCTCCTGTGAATACCCAGACTTCGCCTTTGTATTCTACTCTGATTTGTGCTGAACCGATGATGTGTCCCGCAGGATGCAACGAGAACTTCACTCCGTTAATGGTAAACGTTTCGTTCCAGTCTTTCCCGGTTACGTTGATTTCTCCCAAACGATGGCGGATGATGGGCACATTGGTATGATGGGTAATGTAATTTTTATGTCCCCATCGAGAATGGTCTGCGTGGCCGTGGGTTATAATAGCATTCGTGACAGGTCGCCACGGGTCAAGATAGACGTCGGCTTGCTGGCAATAGATGCCTTTATCGTTGAATGCTAAAAGTGGTTGTTTCATAAATCATACCGCCATCAGAAGGGGTCTGGCTATATAAATTTAAGACGAGTTTTTTTGTCTCAAAGCGTATTTGTAACAAGTTTAACTTTTGTTGATGAAGGAAATACTAGGAAGTACAATATATCGTTTTATTTTATCAATCGTATATTATGACAAAAACAGCTACCCTTTTTTTTATAAGCTCTTTGCTCCTTCTGACAAGTTGCAAGGACAGCAAATCAGTAGATAAAATCCACTACCAAGCCATCAATGGAAAAGATACTGCTCGGCTTTCGATCATCTATTACGAAGACCGTTTCTTCGGTCAATACGAAAGAATTTACGGCAAGAACGGTAAGGACTCTGGAAATGTTCGCGGACAGCTTGTTGGCGATACCCTAAAAGGGGAATTCAAATACCTTTCTTTCGGTGGCAGCAAGAGTATCAGTCCTATTGTATTTTTAAAGAAGAATGATAAATTGCTTTTAGGAAAAGGTTTGATAAGCACTTATATGAACATCCCATTTTATGTAAAAGATGTTCCGATGGATTATAACACGGGTTTTGTTTTTGAAGAAATAGATAAACCATAAAAAAAGCCCCCAGATTACTCCGAGGGCCTACATAGATTAACCAACAACCTATTGAATGTTAATCTTTATTGTTTGATTACCTTGATGGTTTGAACCTGATTGCCTGCTGTTACTTTTACCAAGTAGCTTCCGGCTGCCAAACTTGACATATCCAATTGCCCATTTGTAGCATTGATTGACTTAGTAGCCACCTTTTGTCCCAAAAGGTTGTAAACCTCAACATTACTAATGTTTTCTGTGTAAGATACATTCAAGATGTCTTTTACAGGATTTGGATAGGCCTTGAAATTATTGGCTCCAAATGTTGGATTTCCAAGCGTACCTTGTTCCAATGAAAAATCATCAAAAGCCAAATGGTAAGGATAACTTGTAGATTCTTCTTTTACTTTTACAGCAAAGAAGTAAACACCCGTTACAGTTGGAATGAAGCTTCTTCTCATTTCATTGTATGGCTGTGTACCTGTTCCTGCTGGAACATCATATACATCGCCTATTTGAGTAGCGCCTTCGCTTTTTGGAGTATTGTTGTACACCATTGCCACACTCCATCCGTCGTATCCATCTCCTTTAACAAAAACTGAAAAATCATAAGCAACACCTGCTTGAAGCTCAAAGCCTGGTGTCCAAAGATAACCATCACCTATCAGGTTATAGCTCATTACTTTTACATATTGAGTTCCAGAATTAGGAGCAGAAGGATATGTAGTTGTTGTTACAGCCCAATCACCGTTGTCTTTGGTCCAGCATTCCGCTAAATTAGGTTGTGTTGCACCTTCAAAATCTTCCTGCCATGGTAAATCACTTGTCGGATCACAAGTAGTCTTAAGTACTTTTGGTCCAATCCATGCTCCATATTCCTCATTATCACAAACCGCACGCACCCAGTATTTATAAGTTGTATTAGGATCTAAAAATTCCAATGTGAATGAAGGTGTTTCTTCTACCAAGTCAGCCGTTAATTCCCCTACAGGACTTGTATCTTCAGCAAACGTATATACAACTTCCCAAGCTGTAGAATACAATGCGGTCCAAGATACTGTTGCGTTATTATTAGTAACGATTTCATTTGTCAATCCTCCAACATCTTCACAAGTTGGCAATGCTTCCCAAACTACATCGTCAACAGAAACTGCTTCATAGTTAACCCCATCATGGCGTATTGCCAGACTTCCTGTCAGTAAAGTTGTTCCAAGATTAGCATAAAATTCGTCGTAAACTGTTGCTGAACTAGGTGTAAAAGACTGCAATGCAACAAATGTTGCCGTATTATCGTGACTGGTTAAATAACCTACTTGAACTGTTCCTCCAACGCCATAAGCTCCTTTCGCCTTAAATTTCAAACGATGTGTTCCTGCGTTAAAATTAGTAACTGCCGGCATAGCCAATACATTGTTAGAACCCAAATAAATCGCATTAGGCGCACTTGCAGGTGAAGAATTTGATTGTATAAATCCTCCCGTTAATCTCCAACAGTTTGGCAAAGTAGTGTTAGAATCAAAATTTTCAGCAAACTCTGTTACTGCTACACAAGCAGTAGTAAACTGTACCGGACCTATCCAAGCACCGAAACCTTCTGTTCCACAATTAGAGCGTACCCAAACTTTATAAGTTGTTGCAGGATCTAAGCCTGTCAAAACTTTATTTGGTTCTTCTGTAGCCTCAACCGGCTCTAGTGTATTCGGATTTGTAACAGAGACTGCGCCATAGGCTACTTGCCAAGCTGTTTCAGTTCCAGGTGTCCAAGAAATTTTTGCGCCAGCACTAGAAACTTCACTTGTTTGAATAGCACTTACATCTGCACAATTAGGGGCAGTTTCCCAAACAATATCATCAATCAATATCGCATAAGATGGATTACCAGTATGTCTGAAAGCCAATACTTCGGCTGTAATCGCACCAGCAGTTGGGATGTAGATAATGGTTTGTGGAGTTGAAGACGTAGCTGTAAACGATTGTACTACTGTAAATGAAGTTGGGTTTTCTGGATTGGCCATATAACCTAATTCGATGATTCCACCAACGGTTGAAGCACTTTTCATGGTAAATTTCAAACGGTGTGTACCGGCCGCCGCATTGCTTACTGCTGGCAACGATACCATTCCATAGCTCATTACATTCCCAGCATTTCCATCCTCGTAGCTTGAAATGTTCAATGCTGCTGATTGGATATATGCATTACCACCTGCTCCGACTTTTTTAAAGCAAGCAGGAATACTGCTGGAAGCATTAAAATTTTCTGAGAATGTTGCAACTGGTGCACAAGTGGTAGTCACCACCTTTGGTCCTATCCATGCTCCGTAAGCATTGTCTCCACAAACTGAACGCACCCAAACTTTATAGGCCGTGCTGGCTTCAAGATTAGAAAGAGCTACTGTATTTTCTTCTACAGCCTGTGGTATCAAGTCGCTTGGATTGGCCGTAGTAGCCGCTATTCCATACGCTACTTCAAATGAAGCTTCTTCTGAAGTCCATGAAAGTGAAGCTGTATTGCTCGTAAAACTATCTATATTCAACAAGGTAATATCGGAACAAGATGGAATTTCTTCCCAGATAACATCGTCTATAACGACCCAATTGTTCCCAGAAGTATGTCTAAAAGCAAAGTTACCTGTTTGCGCTTCAGTACCAGGTTCAAAAATATATTCATCGTATACCGTCAAAGAATTGGCATTATAGGTTTCCATGGCAAAAAACTCAGAATCATACAAATATCCAAATTCTACCGTGCCTCCCAAACCATAAATGGCTCTCAATTTGAATTTAAGACGGTGGGTCGCTTCAGCATAATTGCTCACTACTGGTAAAGAAAGGATGCTTCCATTGCCCATAACAACAAAGTTAGGCAAACTTGCCGCAGATGACTCACTTTGAACATTCAATGTTCCCTGCGCGCCTACTTTTGTATAGCAATTTGGCAAAGTGGTTCCTGCATCAAATCCTTCAGAAAAATAAGTTACTTCCTCGCATGGAGTTGTAAATGCCTCTGAGCTTATCCAAGGACTTTTATCGGTATCTGAACATACTGCCCTGAAATAAAACTTATAAGTTGTGGCAGGCAAAAGTGTGGCTGTGTACTCCGGATTGTCGTTCACTGTAATAACGCCTTCTGTCAAATTAACAGTCGGTGCAGCACTAGAAGCTGGCAATGCAATAACTTCCCATGTCAATTCGCTTCCTGTAGGTTCCCAAGTGAAGATGGCAGAAGTTGTCGTAAGATCAAACATCTGCAAGTTCTCTGGAAATAGACAAGTTAAGAGTGCCTGAACCGATACGGTATTGCAACTTGCGGTTCCTTCACACGAATCATCATCGGCGATGTGCACCCTTACCGTTTCAGTCGTAATTGCCGTTACCGTTAATGGCGAATATCCATGCTCAATTACCTCGTTGTTTACATCGGTTATGGTGATGTATTTGTGAACCGTTCCGAGTGTATTTGTAAACACATAATCACCTCCCACTGTCAGATCTTGAAGCAGCAGATAATCTGTTGTAGTATAAGCGCAAGTGGACATAACCTGGGGTAATCCCATATTATTTGATGATGTCGACGTATATTGCGTCGGCTTGATACACTGTCCATGCATCTTCGTGGCTATGATAACCAAAAAGAAAAGAAATGTAATTTTTTTCATAAGTTATAGTGTAGTTGAATAAGGTCTCAAATGTATTTATGTGTGGAATGAAAAGCTTCAAAAAGAACCTTACAATTCCTTACATCCTAAAAAGCACCCCCTTACATTTCCTTACATAAAAAAACAATTAACTATAATACAATAACTTACGCTTTTAATTTTAAGACTTTTAGTGACCTTAAAATTATTATATTTGAAAAAAAATAGCAGTGCATAAAAATCTCCTTCTATCTTTACTGTCTGTTCTTTACTTGATTGTGCCTCAGGAGGCAAGGTCGCAAGAGCAAATTTCCAAAACAGATAATAAGGTAAAGGAGTTATTGGACAAGGCTGTTCAAAACATCCAAAAAAGTCCAGAACAGGCCTTTCCCTACATCAATCAGGCCTTGCAGTACTCTGATGACATTACTCCAAAACAAGAGCAGAAATTATACGAGGTAACAGCCATGGCCTATTTCCACCATCAGTCGTATCCCGCCGCACTTGATTACTATTATAAGAGCCTTGCTTTGCAAAAAAAGATTGACACACTCAGATTGCATTACCTCTACAACAACATTGGCTGTACCTATATGCAGTTGGGCGATACACTCAAATCAAAGAAGTTTCTCTATAAATCCCACGATGCCTTAAAGCACATCATATCCAGTGGTAAGTCAGAGGAAAAAAACGTTGAAGCTTTCCTCGTCTATGCGAATCTGGCGGTTCTGGAGATGGAAGCAAAAAACTACACCAAGGCAATTGAGATGTTCCACATACATCGAAAACACAGTATACGCCTAAAAGACACGCTTGGTATTGTGAGCACCTATCAGAATCTCGGCAATATTTTTCAATTGACCAACCAAATAGACAGCTCCCGCTACTATTCGAGAAAAGGAATACTGCTTGCCCAAAAGGCAAAACTGTATTCTGAGGAGATCTACTTGTACTTTAATGTGGGTGAGAATTACAGCAAATCCAAGAATGATTCTGCCTTCTACTATCTTGAGAAGAGTTTTGTCATGGCCAAGAAAAAACCGCTAAAAGACGTACAATTGCTCTCTTCCCGACTATTAGCCGACCTGTACGAAGCCAAGAACGATTATAGGAAAGCATCAGAATATCTTCGTATTGCCAACACGCTCTCTGAGGAAAACCTGATCGAGCAGAACAAGCGGAAGGTAAAAATGCTTGAGTTTGAAAACGAGCAGAAAGCCAAGCAACAGCAGGCCATGGCCGATACCCATAAAAGGGAGAATCTCCTGATTTTTTGTTTTATATTGCTTGTTCCTATTTCTGTAGTGGCTTTTCTGATGTACCGACTGCAACGTACCAAGGCGATGCAACGCCAAACAGAAAATGAATTGCTGCTCCAGAAAATGGAGGGTAAAAACAAGGAGCTTACCAGCAATGCCATACAGATGTTGCAGGTGAGCGAACGCATTGATGCCACACAGAAAGAACTCAACCATCTCCGGTCGATATCAGACAGTCCGACGAAGAAGATGCTCAATACCATTATACTCGACCTTAAGAAAGGCAACCAGTCGTTTAACCGGCATGAGTTTGAGAAGCTCTTTATTGAAACCGATGAGGAATTCTACAAGAAGCTGTTACAGGAGTTCCCTACGCTGACCAAGAATGAAATCAGGCTCTGTGCGTTTGCGAAGATGAACTTCTCTGCCAAGGAAATCTCTGCCGTTACCCAGCAGAGTCCTAATAGCATCTTGGTAGGACGTTCGCGCCTGCGCAAGAAACTAGGCCTCGAAGAAAACCAAAGCCTTACTGCTTTCTTGAAGAATTATTAATTAGAACGCCCGTCTTAAAACAAGCGTAATCCCATTCCTAATTGTATCTGCTGGCTATTGGCTTTCTCACCAAAATCGCTTATATCCGAGAATCCCCATACATATCTTGCATAGACAGTTACTGGTCTGAAGTTTACTTCAGCGCCTGCTACAACACCAAAATCGGTTTTCTTGAAGAGTTTCTCTCCATTTTTTAGTACCGTTTCGTCGTCACTTGCTAGAAAGCTGAATTGTGGTCCTGCAGTAAAATTAATCAGCCCTTCACTGTTAAGCCTTAAAAGAAGTGGTATGGTCACATAGCTCAGTTTCTTCTCCCCACTGAAAGCTCCTTCAATTACATCTGAATATTCATCGCGCACCTTGGTGTTGGTTTGACTGAACAACAACTCTGTCTGAAAACCTACTCCCCTGGAAACATTATAATAAAAAAAACCTCCTAGCTGATATCCCAACTCGAAATCTTCGCTGAAGGCATTACCACCTATCTTAGTCATATTGGCTCCAGCCTTTAGTCCCATATGCAGTTGGGCTTGCAAAGCATTAGTAAAAAGAAACATCGAGAACGTAGTAACAAACAGTACTTTTTTCATAAATTAAAATTTGTAAATAACAACCAATAGTGCTTAAGCCCATAGCAGGCAAAAGTAATTACAGCCCATAACAACCAAGGCTAGAGGGTTTTCAAAGCTTTAAAAAACAAAGGCAATAGGGGTTTTGGGGTTTGTAAATGTAGTCTTTTTTATGTTATTTAAAAATCATGAAATTACTTTTGATGTTATTATTCCTACTTTGAAGGGTTTCCCTACAAACAATCTACGTAATTCTTCGTATTTCCACAACCTGATAGCATCCCTATTTTTGTAGTAAGACACCCAGTCCTCACGCTAAAAATCAGTGATATGAAAAAAATTACCCTCTTAGTTGCCCTGCTTGGCTTTTCGCTAAGCGCTGTTGCTCAGGTTTCAGAAGCCATGCCGCTTCCTGAAGCGCTCACCATGCCCGCCGGAATGAACATCCTTAACGGCAAGATGCTCTTTGTTGCCCACTCACCCGTACACGGAAAAGAACTATGGTCTACCGACGGAACTTCTGAAGGCACTTTCCTTATCAAGGAAATCAACAACGACTACAATGTTGCCGCCCTAAATGCTTTTACCTATACCAACTCGCTTGATGCAGAGGGATATTTCGGTAAACTCAACGACCAACTGTTCTTTCCTGCCTCTAGCTATTTCAGCGGGAATCAGAACCTCTGGGCTACAGATGGAACTACCGAAGGCACCTACAAAGTGTCCATCCCGGGCAATGAAATCCTGAAGGCGCGTTGGTTCAAGGAGTTCAACGGAAAACTCTATTTTACGGCGCAGACCGTAGCCAACGGAATCGAAATCTGGAGTACAGATGGCACCATAGCGGGAACTAATCTACTAAAGGACATCAATCCTAATCAAGCAAACGGCTTTCAACATAATCTCGACCCCAACTTCTTTGTTTTTGAAAACCGCCTGTATTTTAAAGCCAACGACGGCACGCACGGTATCGAACTCTGGAGCACTGACGGTACAACGGCCGGAACGACACTCTTTATGGACCTCAACACGGGCTATGCCAATGACCCATCCAACTTTGACGCCTTCCGCGTGGGCACTTATTATAACGTGAGCCCGATTATAGTCGGAGGCAACCATTTTTACTACAGTGCCTTTGACGGGAGCAGTGAAAGCGGTGGCTTCGACTTCCTATACCGCAGTGACGGGACGCCATCCGGAACCATAGCCCTAGATGCTCCTACGACCTTGAGTGGCAGTACGCCTAAATACTACAAACCCACCGGCATCACCAAATTTGGCAACGCGCTTTTCTTCTTTGCCTTTACCGTTGCATACGATGGAGGCACACAATCGGGGTTGTGGAAGATGGACCTCAACACCCAAGCCATCACTTTTGTGAAAGCTGTAGTGGGTTATGGCGATAATGGCCTTTCAGACGACACTCCGCGTGGCAGCATGCGCGAATTCAACGGCAAGCTTTATTTTGCGGGGGATGATGGCAACGATTACCGGCTATGGAGTACTGACGGAACAACGGAAGGCACACAGGAAATATTCCGCACCAGCGACAACGTGAATTCCTTTGATACCACTTATTATTTACGAAGCCTTCCCTACAATGACAAGCTTTATTTTGTAGCCGGAAGCACCTATGATGAAAATGTGTACAGCACCGACGGTACCACAGCCGGAACGGTTGCTACATTGCCGAACAATATGGCCTTCGGACCACAGCAATTTATGAAATATGGCTTTGGTGTTTCTACCGATGCGGATGAGGGGATGGTACAGACGATGAGCGATGAGGGCGAGTCCTTTTATTTCGCTACTACCCATACCCTGTTGACAGGCGGTGGTGGCTATATGATGTGGCGCCTGCGCCCTGAGAATCTTTCTTTGGAACAACCCCTAGAAAGCGTTGGTGTGAACGTGTTTCCTAACCCAACGAGGGGACAGCTGCAGGTTCAATTTACAGAATCGGTTGCGAATGGCAGGATGAGCTTGACCAACATGCTGGGACAGGTAGTGCTGCAACAGAACGGATTGCAGGGTGCGGACCATGCATTTGATTTTTCGGATATGGCAAAGGGAGTCTATCTGCTCAACATTGACAGTGCATCAGGGAGCTTCACCAAAAAGATCATCATCCAATAATTGCATGATTGCCCAATTCATTATAAGCGTGGCCCAACGGCCGCGCTTTTGTTTTATAGGTTTATTGGCGGAAGCCTAAAAATATAACGGAAGAGGTTTTGCTGTCGGGAATGGCTCATTATGGGCTATAACCTAAAGGATAATAGTATCGCGAGGGTATCAGTATCGCCTTGGCATCGCTTTTAGAACGCATTAACAACGCTTTAGCAGTATATGAGTAGGGCTTGTGACGGGGATGATTCGGCCGTTTGTGACGATCTTGACGAAAAACGGCATTATCGGCATAATCGGCATAATTGGACTATTTGCACCCATTTTGGACATTATCATATTGGAATGTCTGCTGCAGTTGCTAACTTTAGGGTATTGTTTGACCAAAAGACTACCATTATGGCACGTGTAAAAAGTATTTTTCATATAGAAGGAACACTGGGCGATGTGACTTTCTACAAAGGCAAGAACGGCGAAAACTTTGCAAGAAGAAAGAGTTCGCTTGACAAGGAAAGGGTGATGAAGGATCCTGCGTTTCAGCGAACGCGCGAGAACAGCAGGGAATTTGGGAATGCAAATGCGGCGGGGGTGCTTTTGCGTAGGGGTGTTGGTATTTTTCTTAAAAATGCCCGTGATACTGGGCTTTCGCCAAGGATGCTCAGCCTGTTGTGCAAGGTGCGGGACTATGACCTCGGCTCGGCTCGTGGCGAACGGACAGTTGGCAAAGGCCTGCTCCATCCAATGGGACAGCAACTGCTCAAGGGGTTTGATTTCAATATAAAATCGACATTGGGAAACGTACTCCGCTGTGGGCATTTGCAGGAAGCAGGGTTTGTGTTTCGAATTCCTGCGCTTGTTGCAGGACGTATGTTGGCGCATCCAAAGAATGCGACCCATGCCACTTTCAGGAGCTGCCTCAGCTTGATTGATTTTGAAGCCGGGACTTCGAAAACCCTTTATGGTACTGCCGTTACGGTGCCATTGAACCTAAATGTCTTGGATTTATCGGTAGTTCCGGGTGGTGTACCTTCGGGAAAGGGAATACTATTCTGGATGCTTCATGTTGAATTTGGACAGGAAATAAATGGGGTCTGCTATCCGCTTTACGAGCAGTCGCACAATGTTTTGCACCTGCTTGATGTAAGGGCAGGTGGAGATACTGAAGGACTGAGAGATGGAAGATTGAAAAATGAGCCTGGAAAATGTTTGGTGGAAAAAGAGAAAATGCCTTTAATCGGACTTAAAACATCTGACAAAACTCCGGTTGATTTTGCCAATCGCAAATTCCTTCCTATCTTTAAGAAAAATAACTCCATGAAACATATACTTCCCTCTTTAGTAGCTTCGATATTGCTGACTGCCTGTGGCAACAAGAATGCTGAGAACAAGACTGTCGAAATTGATCCAACTGCTCCCACCTCCACTGCTCCGGTGGAAACCGAGAAAGCGAACAGCGGCCTGAAACCTGCCTTTTCGGGACAGACGCGTATTGCGGGGGTAACGACCAAGACTTCCTATGAAAGCAAAGTCATAACGGACAAGCTCGACCGCCCTTGGGGTGTCATTGCACTGCCCGATGGCCGATTATTGGTTACCGAAAAAGGAGGCACAATGCGGATCGTTTCCAAGGACGGAACTGTTTCCAAGAAAATTACTGGACTGCCGGAAGTGAACGATTCAGGACAGGGTGGTTTGCTGGGCTTGACCCTTGACCCTGATTTTAAGACGAACCGTATGGTGTATTGGACGTTTTCTGAAAAGACCAAAGACGGCAACCTGACTTCGGTAGCAAAGGGAAGACTGGCTTCAGACGACAGCAATATTGAAAAGGCAGCCGTGATTTATAGAGCGACACCCGGACATAATGGTAATTTACATTACGGATCAAGAATACTTTTTGACAAGCAAGGCTATTTAATTTTTAGCACAGGTGAACGTTCTGACAAGGAAACACGCCCACAGGCACAACAACTGAATTCTGCAAACGGAAAGATACTTCGCGTCACTACTGATGGAAAGCCTGCTCCGGGGAATCCTTTTGCGAATACACCCAATGCACGTCCTGAAATCTACAGTTATGGACACCGCAATGTACAGGGATTGGCTTTTCACCCTGTCACTGGTGACCTTTGGGAAAATGAGTTCGGACCGATGGGTGGCGATGAATTGAACCTCATACAGCCCGGCAAGAACTATGGCTGGCCTACGATTACCTACGGCATGGAATACAGCGGTGACGAAATCGGACAGCATATCGGGCAAAAGGAAGGATTGGAACAACCGGTGTACTATTGGGATCCGGTACTTTCCCCAAGCGGTATGACGTTCTATACGGGAAGTGAAATTCCGGAATGGAACAACAACTTGTTTATTGGCGGATTGAGCAGTACGCACATTGCACGATTGGTGATTGAAAACAATAAAGTCGTGGGCGAAGAACGCCTGCTTAAATCCGAAAGACAACGTTTCCGTGATGTGACGCAGGGGATTGATGGAGCGCTGTATGCGGTAACGGATGAGGGGAGGCTTTATAGGATTGGGAAGAAGTGAGGAGATGGGAGATGGGAGATGGGAGATGGAAGATGGAAGACACTAAATTTGCGGAGATGCTATTGATAGTCCAATTTGTTATTTTGACGAAGGAGGAATTTCATAATCTGAGGTCTGGCTTGCGGAGTTACTTTATGTGATTCCTCCTGCGTCGGAATGACAACTGAATTGTCTTGCTTTTGCAGATATTCGTGATGGTCCCTCGACTGCGCTCGGGATGACAACTGAACTATGCCATTTTGATGATAGGGAATGTGAAGTTGATGATGTACACTAAATGAATAACCCGCTTTGTCATTTCGACGAAGGAGAAATCTTATCATCTGAGGTCTGGTTTACGGAGTTTCTTTAGGTGATTCCTCCTGCGTCGGAATGACAACTACAGCACACGAAATGTACACCGCGTTTTGTCATTTCGACTAAGGAGAAATCTTATCATCTGAGGTCTTGTTTACGGAGTTTCTTTATGTGATTCCTCCTGCGTCGGAATGACAACTACATCACTACCGCTGATCAACACCTCGTTTTGTCATTTCGACGGAGGAGAAATCTCATAATATTAGGCCTTGCTTGCGGAGTTTCTTTATGTGATTCCTCATGCTTCGGAATGACAACTACAGCACACGAAATGTACACCGCGTTTTGTCATTTCGACTAAGGAGAAATCTTATCATCTGAGGTCTGGCTTACGGAGTTACTTTATGTGATTCCTCCTGCGTCGGAATGACAACTGAATTGTCTTGCTTTTGCAGATATTCGTGATGGTCCCTCGACTGCGCTCGGGATGACAACTGAACTGTCTGCTTTTGCGGCTATTCGTTGTGGTTCCTCTCCCGAAGCTTCGGGAGCGCTCGGGATGACAATAGGATTGCAGATTTTAATTTTTAATTGCAGATTTTTAATTGCAGATTTTTAATTTTTAATTGAAAACAAATCAATCCGGGTTGGCGAGGATTCGGAAGAGTTGTGCGTTTGATAAGTAAAACTGGTTTTCAATGCTGATCTGCGACAGCTTGGCGCTGACCAGATTGTTTTCTCTTGAGTTGATCAAGAACATCGAACTTTCGCCATAAGAGAACAGTCTTTCTTCTGATTCCAGCATAAAGATATAATCCTGTACCAACTCGTCAATTACGCTTTTCTGCCTTCTCAAAGAAAGTATTTCGGCCTGCTGTGCCTTGATTTTGTTGCCCAATTCGAGTCGTTGCTGTTCGGTTTCAAACTCCAGCTCCTGAATTTTCAGCTTGGCAATCCTTACATTGCCGCGTTCTTTCCTCAAAAAGATGGGAATGCTGAAATCAATGTAGAATTTATAATCATCGGCATTAAAAGAACTCCAATAATTGGGTTCTGAAATGTAATTGTAGCCCACATTCAACTTTGGAAGCAGTAAGTTGGCTTTCAGCTTCCTGTTGATTTCCAGCATCAGCCTCTTGTTTTCCAAAGCCTGAATCTTTGGATGTGCTTGCAGTGGTGGCGCCTTCAGGGCCAGTTCGTCGGTTTTTAAGGTCTCTTCGAGTGTTTCGAGTAACTTTTCTTCTGGCTTTACGCCGTCACCCAATTCTACCGGAACGTCTTCAATCCATAAATAATTGGCAAGTTCCAATTTGGCCTTTGCCAATTTCAGATCTCCGTTTTCCAGGTTCAGTTGGCGGTTCCTTACTGTGATTTTAGCCTCCACGCTGTCAATTGCCGGAGCGTCGCCCAATTCAATTAATTTCTTGGTACCGTTTAGGCGCGTACTTGCAAAGCCGAGGTAACGCTTGTAGAGTTCGGCTTCGTTGTAGGCCCTTCTCCATTCAAAATAGGCCTCGCTGGCTTTGTACAACACCTCAATGGCGCGGAGCTTTCTTTCGGCATCGCTCAATTGCAGCTGCAGTTTCCCCGATCGGACGTCTGCCATCCTTTGGTTGATGAACAAACCCTGCCCGAGCGGCACAGTTATTCCAAGTGAGGCCAGTCCGGCTTCCGGTGTCCGGTTCTGCGGATCAAAATACCGTCCCTGCGTATCGTCAAAACCCGCCTTTACTTCGATGCCGTACCATGTGGGTATTTTAAAACTGCTGTTCAAGAGCGAATAGTATTCTGTTCCCTTGAATTCTTTCTTGCTGTAATCCACCTCCACTTTTGGGTCAAAACCACCGCGCGCCACCATCAGCATCGCCTGTGCATTGCTCACTTCCAGATTGGCCTGCTTTACCAAGGGATGGTATTTTTTCACATAGCCCAAAAACTCCTTGTAACTCAGCTCCTCCTGCTTAAAATCTTGCCCGAACGATGTAAATCCTACCGACAAGAGCAACAGCAAAAGCATTCCTATCTTCCCGTCCATATTATTTCTTTTCCTTCGTATTTTCTTCCTTTTCTGCCGCATCATAATAATTTGGCGGAAAGCCGTTCAGATTTCGCCATATCTCATACCAAATCGGAACGGTCTCCAGCAATGCAATACTTTGCGCACCCGCACCAATACTTAGCTGTTTGGGCCATTTCTGATCATCGCCCTGCGGTGCTACCAGAATCCTGTATTTCCCGTTGGTGCTTATGAAGTTTTCAATCGCCACGACCCTGCCTCCAAAAGTACCGTAGGACAAGCCCGGCCAGCCCGAAAACACAATCCTTGGCCATCCGTCAAACCATACCCTTACTTTTGCGCCACGGTGTACCAACGGCAAATCGATAGGCTCCACATACGTTTCCACCGCAATCTCATAGCTTTCCGGCATGATGCTCACAATGGGCGTACCTTCCTTGATTGTTTCTCCCAGACCTGCCAGCAACGCCCTGTTTACGTAGCCGCTTTGTGGTGCCGTGATGTAATACAGTCCGCTTCGGATGCTGTAATTGGTATATTGGTTGCTCAATTTGTTGACCTGCGCTTCGGTGTCGTATTGTGTACTCAGGGCTGTAAACTTGTCGCTTCTTGATTTGGAAATCTTCTCCGAATATTCTGCCGTGATCCTTCCAATCTCCACCCTGGCGTTGATCAGTTCGTTCTTACTGCTCAGCAATTTGTTCTGCTGGGTAATGATGTAGGCTTCCGATTCCTGCAGTTTTAATCTTTTCTGTTCTACATCGGTCAGCGGTTTCAGGCCTTCCTTGTTCAAGGCTACCGAACGTTCAAACTGCGTCTGTGCGATCTTCAACTGTGTCTTTACCGCCTGCAGGTCCATGCTGTCGCTTTTTATCTTCAATTGTGCCTGCTTGATCTTGTTTTCGGCCTGTTGGAGTTTCAAGGTACGTTCCCTCTCAAGCGATTGTGCCTGCTGGTCGAGCGAACTCACCTTGTCACCATAGGATTCCACCGCCATTTTCTTGGCATCTACCTGTTGCTTTGTATTTCCCAATAAATTTGGATCGAGGTAGTCTTCCTTGATTTCTGAAATAAACAGAATGGTATCCCCTTTTTTCACGAAGTCGCCTTCCTTTACAAACCATTTTTCAATCCTTCCAGCAATGGTATTGTGTACCGTCTGAGGCCTTTGGTCGGGTTTCAAGGTGGTAACAGAACCCACTCCTGAGATATTCTGTGTCCAGGGCAGAAAAAGGCATCCTATGGTGAACAGCAGAAATCCAATGATGACCCTGTTCAATATCTTATAATGTGCGCGTCGTGCCACATTGGTAATGGACTTGTATTTTCCCGGGGTTATGAGTACGTTGTTGTCTTTTGATATGTTGAGCATGGCTTACAGTTTTATGTCGTTACTAATCTTACCTCCCTCAATGGTGATCATGCGGCTGCATTTTTCCTTCCAAATCTCGTTTTTAGAACTCACCACTACGGTCCAGCTGTTTTCCTCCGACAGCAGGAAATCGACAATCTTAGTGGAGGTAACAGCGTCCATCTTATCGACAGGGTCTTCCAGAAACAAAATGTTCGGCCTGTTGACAATGCTTCTGGCGAGCAGTATTTTCTGTATATCAGAAGCCGAAAGTTCGCTGCCGCCCGGATGCACCTGATGGTCCAATCCGTTTGGAAAGGTCTTGATGTAGGGTGTCAGGCAAACGTTGTCCAATGCCCATTTCAGCTCGTCGTTGTTTATGGTATCGTTTCCGAAGAGGATGTTTTCACGGATGGTTCCCGCAAAAAGCTCATCACCCTGCAAAAGCGTACCCGATTGTGCCCTATAGGCATCTTCGTCCAAACGGTTCATGTAATTATCGGTAACATACATGGTGCCGCTGGCCGGTTCGAGAAAGCCCGAAAGCATGCGCAAGAGCGTACTTTTTCCCGCTCCGTTGGAACCCGTAAGCAGGATTTTCTCGCCTTGTGAAATCTTCAGGTTGATGTTTTTGAGGGATCGTTTGTCAAAGCCCGGATAGTAGAAATCCATACTTTCGGTTTCGATGGTGATGCCCTTTTCGGTAATTTCAGAAGTCTTCGGAATGCATGAAATCTCCATATCCGTCACCTGCCCTATCTTTTCTACCGACGTAATCACATCGTACAACGATTCCAATCCAAAGATGATCTTTTCTACCGAATTGATCAGCAATACAATCACAATCTCTGCCGCCACAAACTGTCCGATGTTCATTTGATGATGAATCACCAAAAAGCCTCCTATGGAAAGCAGTGCCACGGTCACGACCACCTTAAAAATCACCAGTTGGATGTACTGTTTCTTCATTACCTGAAAGTGGTTTTCGCGGTAATTGACATATTCCGACACGTATGCATCGTTTCGTTCCAAGGCATACTCAAACCCTCTCTTCTTCCGGAAGCTTTCGCGGTTTCGGGCAATTTCCTGTATCCAGGCGGCCACCTTGTATTTGAACTTTGATTCGTTGAGACTGGTTTCGAGTCCGTCCTTGTAGGAATATTTAAAAATAATGTAGAGGATGGCGATGAAGAAAAAACCGATGACCATAAAAAAGGAATGGTACAGGGCCAACAGAATGATCCCGAAACCTACCTGAAGGAAGGCGGCACAAAAGTCCAAGAGCAATTTTGCAGTCCCTTTCTGCACCATCAGCGTGTCGAAGAAACGGTTGGCCTTTTCTGGCGCATATTCCGAATACATCTCCTTGAATTTAATCAACGGCATGCGGTAGGCAAATTCAAATGAGGAACGCACAAAAATACGCTGTTGCAGGTTCTCCACAATACGGAACTGAAGGATGGTCAGCACACCGCCAAAGCCGACACCTACTGTAACCAGCAGCACCAGCACGATCCACGAAACGCTGAGCTGTCCGCTTTGAATAAAGTTAATAATGGCCTGTATTCCCAAAGGGAGCGACAGGTTGACCAAACCGGCAAATGCGGCATAGAAAATGATCTGGTATACGTCGCGTTTGTCCAGTTTCAACAAACCCATAAAACGTTTGAGAGGTGTCATGAATGTAATACTAATTGAACGTTAAAGATACGGCAAAAGCCATAATACAGCAGTAAGAAATTATCTTACCTCAAAAAAAATATTTGTATTCTGCGGTGATTGGATGAGCAAATTACCGAGAGAATTCCTTTCTATCCAAGCAAGCAAGAAGCGATTTTCTTTTTATGCGGCGGCAAGATAAAACGAAAAAATTAGTACAACATTAAAATAACATTAGATTATGAGATTTTAAGATAGTTTTAGGAGGGTTGGGATGGGAGATGGGAGATGGGAGATGGAACTACAGTACACGAAATGAAAACCCCGTTTTGTCATTTCGACGGAGGAGTAATTTTATCATCTGAGGTCTGGCTTGCGGGGCTTCTTTATGTGATTTCTCCTGCGTCGGAATGACAACTGGAGTGTTCTGCTTTTGCGGATATTCGTGGTGGTCCCTTTCCCGAAGCTTTGGGAGCGCTCGGGATGACAACTACAGCACTTCTGCTGATGAAGACTCCGTTTTGTCATTTCGACGGAGGAGAAATCTTATCATCTGAGGTCTGGCTTACGGAACTTCTTTATGTGATTCCTCCTGCGTCGGAATGACAACTGAAGTGTTCTGCTTTTGCGGATATTCGTGGTGGTCCCTCGACTGCGCTCGGGATGACAATTTGAACGTCCAACTTTTGCGGTCATTCGTGGTGGTCCCTCTCCCGAAGCTTCGGGAGCGCTCGGAATGACAACTACAGCACTTCTGCTGATGAAGACACCGTTTTGTCATTTCGACGGAGGAGGAATCTCATAATCTGAGGCCTTGCTTATGGAGCTTCTTTATGTGATTCCTCCTGCGTCGGAATGACAACTGAAGTGTTCTGCTGTTGCGGATATTTGTGGTGATCCCTCCCCGAAGCTTCGGGAGCGCTCGGGATGACAACTACAGCACTTCTGCTGATGAAGACACCGTTTTGTCATTTCGACGGAGGAGAAATTTTATCATCTGAGGTCTGGCTTACGGAGTTTCTTTATGTGATTCCTCCTGCGTCGGAATGACAACTGGAGTGTTCTGCTTTTGCGGATATTCGTGGTGGTCCCTTTCTCGAAGCTTTGGGAGCGCTCGGGATGACAACTACAGCACTTCTGCTGATGAAGACTCCGTTTTGTCATTTCGACGGAGGAGAAATCTCATAATCTGAGGTCTGGCTTACGGAACTTCTTTATGTGATTCCTCCTGCGTCGGAATGACAACTGAAGTGTTCTGCTTTTGCGGATATTCGTGGTGGTCCCTCGACTGCGCTCGGGATGACAATTTGAACGTCCAACTTTTGCGGTCATTCGTGGTGGTCCCTCTCCCGAAGCTTCGGGGCGTTCGGGATGACAACTACAGCACTTCTGCTGATGAAGACACCGTTTTGTCATTTCGACGAAGGAGAAATCTCATAATCTGAGGTCTGGTTTATGGAGCTTCTTTATGTGATTCCTCCTGCGTCGGAATGACAACTACAGCACTTCTGCTGATGAAGACACCGTTTTGTCATTTCGACGCAGGAGAAATCTCATAATCTGAGGTCTGGTTTATGGAGTTTCTTTATGTGATTCCTCCTGCGTCGGAATGACAACTGGAGTGTTCTGCTGTTGCGGATATTCGTGGTGGTCCCTCTCCCGAAGCTTCGGGGCGTTCGGGAGGACAACTACAGTACTTCTGCTGATGAAGACACCGTTTTGTCATTTCGACGAAGGAGAAATCTCATAATCTGAGGTCTGGTTTATGGAGTTTCTTTATGTGATTCCTCCTGCGTCGGAATGACAACTGAAGTGTTCTGCTGTTGCGGCTATTCGTGGTGGTCTCTTTCCCGAAGCTTTGGGAGCGCTCGGAATGACAACTACAGCACTTCTGCTGATGAAGACACCGTTTTGTCATTTCGACGAAGGAGAAATCTTATCATCTGAGGTCTGGCTTATGGAATTACTTTATGTGATTCCTCCTGCGTCGGAATGACAACTACATCACTACTGCTGGTCGGAATGACACACGAGCAGATTGTATTTTCTTCTGTTAATGGCTTTCTATGACTGGTATTAGTTAAATATATAGACATTTAATTTTAATTGTGTGAAATATTTTAATATTAAACACGTTATCTATTAAATTTAAAATTAATTGCCAAATGAAAAACCAAAAACAAAATGGTAATGTCCCTGGACAGACCCTAAATGGAATCATCCTTGCGAAAGATGAAGAGTTTTACGACACTGCAGAATTGAAAATCATGTTTAAAACATCTGACAGTACGCTATCGCGCTGGCGGAAAAAAGGAGAACTGCCTTTTATCAAACCTGCAGGAAAGATTTTTTACCCCAAATCTTTCTTTAACGACACTCTTTTGGAAAGGAGTCTCCAAGAACTCAAGAAACCCCAAAAAAAATAATGCCCTAACCGTCAACCACAAGTTGACGGTTTTTTTTATGCCAAGCCCTTTTTTTTACCTCAAAAACACCTTTCTTTTGATACCCTTTGTTCTGCCTTTCTTCGGGTGTTCTTCGGTAGTTGTTCGGAAAAAGGGGGTGTTTTGCGAAGCGTTACCGAAGAACACCCGAACAACACCCGAAGAAGACTACCTAAAACAGCCCCTTTTGGAGGTACTTTGTCAAGACCGTTCAAAAGCCGTCAAAATAGTAGAAATGCACGCAATAATATACAACTAAACCCAAGTTCGGTCATCCTTGCCGTTTTTTTGGAGGACACAAAAACCCGTCCTACTTTCGTCTGGAATCCGCCTGTTGTGGGCTGGAACTATTAACTAATTCCTAATACTAAAAGCTATGGGAGAATACAATAAGGGAATTCTCGGTGCTTTTTCGGGCAAGGTAGGTCCTGTTGTCGGTGCCAATTGGCGGGGCAAGGACATCATCCGCAGTTTGCCAAAGAAATCGACCAAGGAGCCGAGTGAAAAACAGTTGTTGCAACGCGAAAAGTTTGCGTTTGTAACACGATTTGTAACACCGTTGGGGCCAATGTTGGGGCGCTACTTCGGACACAAGATGGGCGACCGTTCCAAGAAGAACATGGCACTGTCCTATCACATGAAAGAAGCAGTGGACTATGTGGCGGGACGCTATGAAATGGTGTATGAAAAAGTGCAAATCAGTAAAGGAGATTTGCTGGGCGTTGCATCGCCTAGAGCAACCGCAGATGCGGGCGGTAGTATCCATCTAACGTGGAACGACAATTCCGGACAGGCTACCGCAAAGCCTACCGATGTTCTGATTGCGGTGGTGTATAACACGGAAAAGCACTCCTCGGAAATGTTTTTCAAAGTAGCCAAGCGCTCTGAGCGTGAAGCAGATCTCCAGCTACCGGACTTTATGCTGGGGGACGAAGTAGAATGCTGGATTTCATTTGTCTCGGAAGACGAGAAAAAGTATGCGACCAGTAATTATCTGGGACGCATCAAGCTGATCTAGCATGCTGTGGAAGCCTCGGGGAAACTCGGGGCTTTTTTTTGGGAGTTTTACCTTGTTGGTGATTTGGCATGAGATTCATATTATTTAATATGTAGAACAGGATATAGCAGTATTAAAATCAATGGTGTTTTTTGATATGAAAATTGGAAAAAAAACGAAAAACTAAACATCTACAACCATACTTTGTAAGAAAGTGTTTTCTTTTACTATATTTGAACAAACTAATGAAATTTGGATACACCAAATCAAAATCCAGAACAAAAATCCCGCGACCAAATCGATGCTATGCTTCGACAAGCCGGTTGGCACGTTCAATCTAAAAAGGAAACTGATTTCAGTGTCGGATTGGGTGTCGCTATTCGCGAATACCAAACTAGTGTTGGTCCAGCTGATTATGTTTTATTTGTCAATCAAAAACCTTTAGGCTTAATTGAAGCCAAAAAAGAAGACGAGGGACACCGCCTTACAATGGTGGAGGAACAATCTGCGGAATATGCAAACTCCTCACTTAAGTTTTTCAAAAATACAGAAGGATTAAAATATATCTACGAAAGCACGGGCGTTTTGACCCGCTTTACCGATTATACCGACCCAAAACCACGAGGGAGAAATGTTTTTAGTTTTCATAAGCCGGAGACGTTGTTAGAATGGTCGAAAAGAGACAAAAGTTTAAGAGGAAGGTTTACAGATTATCCTGTTTTAGATGCAGCAGGTTTACGTCCGGCGCAGATTATTGCCATCAATAATTTAGAGAAATCTTTTAAAGGCAACCGACCGAAAGCGCTGATTCAAATGGCGACGGGTGCGGGTAAAACTTTTACTGCAGCGACTTTTATTTACCGATTATTAAAATTCGCAAAAGCTAAACGCATTCTGTTTTTAGTCGATACCAAAAACTTGGGCGAACAGGCCGAGCAGGAATTCAGAGCCTATCAACCACAGGATGATAACCGCAAGTTTACGGAATTGTATAATGTGCAACGATTGACTTCCAGCTATATCGCTGATGAAAGTCAGGTGTGTATTTCTACCATTCAGCGGATGTATTCTATTTTACAGGGCGAAGAAATGGATGAGGATGAAGATGTAGTGAACCCCAATGAAAATTCAGGTTGGATAGAAAAACAATTGGCAAAAAGAGACGCCATTCCTGTGGCTTACAATCCGAAAGTTCCCATTGAGCAATTTGATTTTATTATTATTGATGAATGCCACCGTTCTATTTACAATCTTTGGAAACAAGTGTTGGATTATTACGATGCCTTTTTGGTAGGATTAACCGCAACGCCCGACAAAAGAACCTTTGGTTTCTTTAATCAGAATGTAGTGAGCGAATATACTTACGAAGAATCGGTTATTGATGGCGTAAATGTTCCTTACGATGTTTATTTAATAGAAACCGATATTTCTACCAAAGGTGCTTTGATTGAAAAAGGTTGGTTTGTAGATAGAAGAGATAAACTTTCCAGAGCCAAACGCTGGCAACAGGTGGACGAAGACACCGCCTATCAGCGCAATGATTTAGATAAAAAAGTAGTCAACATCAGCCAAATCAGAACTATTATTAAGGCTTATAAAGATGCTTTGCAAAAAGACATTTTTCCTAATCGTTTTGATGAAAAGGGCGAATATGAAGTGCCTAAAACTTTGGTCTTTGCCAAGACCGACAGCCACGCCGATGATATTATCAACATCATCAGAGAAGTGTTTGATGAGGGCAATGATTTTTGTAAAAAAGTAACTTATAAAAATGACGAAAAGCCCAAAACAGTACTAAATAATTTTAGAAACCGCTATAATCCGCGTATTGCCGTTACGGTAGATATGATTGCGACCGGAACCGATGTAAAACCTTTGGAGGTATTGCTGTTTATGCGGGATGTGAGAAGTATCAATTATTTTGAACAAATGAAAGGACGTGGAACACGTACCATTTCTGCCGATAAATTAAAACTGGTCACCAAAACAGCGGATGCTAAAACACATTTTGTGATTGTAGATGCCGTTGGTGCAACAAAATCTAAAAAGACCGACAGCCGTCCGCTGGAACGTGCACCAACCATTCCGTTAAAAGATTTGTTGCAAGCCGTTACAATGGGTGTGCAGGAAGAAGATGTGTATCTCTCTTTGGCTAATCGACTCATCCGTTTAGAAAAACAACTGACCGATGCCGAAAAAGAAAAAATACAGGAACTGGCAAAAGGGAAAAGTTTAAAACAGATGACCCGTGAACTGATTGAGGCTTTTGATGCTGATGTTATTGCCGATAAAGCAAAAGCCTTCACTGCCCAAATTCCAGTACAAGAGCGTACGCCTGCAAAAGAAGAGCAAGCCAGAGCCGAAGCGCAGGAAGCTTTAATGAAAACAGCATCTTTAACTTTTAATGGCAAACTGAACGAGCATATTGATAATGTGCGGAAACAGCACGACCAGATTATCGACCATATCAATCTGGATGAAGTGACCAAAGCAGAATGGGACACCGAATCTGTGGACAAAGCCAAAGCCTTGATTAACGATTTTAGCGAATATCTTAAAGCCAATAAAGACGAGATACAGGCGCTGAGTATTTTCTACGACCAGCCTTACAACCGTCGCGACATTACTTTTAAAATGATAAAAGAAGTAATGGATAAACTGAAACTGGAAAAACCGCTGTTGGCTCCGGCAAATGTTTGGAGTGCTTATGCGGGTATAGAAGAAGTGAAAAGCGATTGCCCGAAAGATGAACTGACGGCATTGGTTTCTTTGATTAGAAAAGTGTGTGGCATAGATGAAGAACTGAAACCTTTTGATAAAACTATTGACGAGAATTTTAAGCGTTGGATTTTTGCACAAAATGCCGGACAGCACAACCGCTTTAGTACCGAACAGATGGAATGGCTGCGGATGATAAAAGACCACATTGTAAGTTCGTACCATATAGAGCTGGATGATTTAGATTATAACCCGTTTGACAGCAAAGGCGGAAGAGGGAAGATGTACCAATTATTTGGTAACGAAATGGATAGTATTATTAATGAATTAAATGAAGCGTTGGCTGCATAATGAGAGAAGATTGGATAGAGTGTAAATTTGATGATGTATTTTTCACAACATCAGGTGGAACACCAAGTAGAAGAAACGAAAATTATTATATCGGAGATATACCTTGGATAAAATCTGGGGAACTAAAAAGTAATGTTATAACCGAAGCAGAAGAATTTATTTCTGAAGAAGCGATAAAAAATTCAAGTGCTAAAGTATTTCCGACTGGAACAATTCTTTTAGCTTTATACGGTGCTACAATAGGGAAAATTGCAATTTTAGGAATTCCTGCGGCAACTAATCAAGCAATTTGTGGAATATTTGAAACGCCATTTGTTTTCAGTAAATATGCTTATTATTATTTAGTAAATAAGAAATCATATCTTATTAAACAGGGGATTGGAGGAGCACAACCAAATATTAGTCAAACAATTTTAAAGAATTTAGATTTCTCGTTACCACCATTTCCTGAACAACGAGCCATTGTTAAAAAATTAGAAAGTTTATTTAGCAGTTTAGATGCAGGTATTGCCGATTTAAATAAAGCACAACAGCAATTAAAAATTTACAGACAAGCGGTTTTGAAAAAGGCCTTTGAAGGGGAGTTAACAAAGGAATGGAGAGAGAAAAATAATGTAAATAATAGTTGGGCAACTTTTTCATTTAAAGATATTGCCGATGTGATTTCGGGTAAAAATCAAAAAGAAGTAGAAGTTGCCCATGGTAAATATCCAATTTATGGTAGTGGGGGAATCATCGGAAGAGCTAGTAAATTTATTTGTGAGGAAGGAACCACAATTGTTGGAAGAAAGGGGACTATTAACTCGCCTATCTATGTCAAAGAAAAATTTTGGAATATAGATACCGCCTTTGGTTTAAAATCAAAATCTGATGTAGATGATAAACTATTCTATTTTTGGTGTTTATCTTATAATTTTAAGCAGTTGGATAAAAGTACCACTATTCCAAGCTTAGCAAAAAGAGATATCGAACTAATTCCAATTAATTTAACTAAAAATCAATTAGAACAACATCAAATCGTCAAACAGATTGAATCCCGTTTATCTGTTTGTGATTCTATAGAACAAAACATCAAAGAAAGTTTAGTAAAAGCAGAAGCCTTGCGCCAAAGCATTCTTAAAAAAGCATTTGAAGGTAGTTTGTTAACTGCACAAGAGTTGGCAGAATGTAAACAAGCTGCAGATTATGAACCTGCAAGTGTATTGTTAAAAAAAATAAAATCCGAGCATGAAGCCAATAAATTAGTAGATAGAACAATAAAAATAAAACCTAAAATCAAGATGGATAAAAAAGAAATTTTAGTGCTCTTAATGGAGAATAACAGCGAAATGCCTGTAGATCAATTGTGGAAGGATTCTGTCTATACAAATGATATTGATGCGTTTTATTTGAAGTTAAAAGAGTTATCAGAGCAAGGTAAAATTGAAGAGGTGAAGAATGGTAAAAAGGTAACCATTAAATTAATCTAAATCCATGAGAATAGATAGAGTTCAAATTAAATCGTATAAAAATCTTACAGATTTTGAGATAGATATCGATGAAGGCAAGATGATTACTGTTCTACTTGGGCAAAATGCCACAGGAAAGTCTAATTTTATCGAAGCTTTAGTATTAATATTTAAGCATCTTGATTTAAATACTGATACAAAACGTTCGTACCCTATTTTTGAATATGAAATCAATTACCAAATCAAAAATCAAATTATTGAGGTCGCGTATTCAAACAAAAAATACACAGTTTCAGTTGATGAAAAACCACTCAGTCTAAAAGATTTTTTTTCTATTGAAAATAAAAAGTTATTTCAGCCCAAATACGTATTCACTTACTATTCAGGTATAAGCAACAAGCTTAAAGAACACTTTTGGGATCATCAAAATACATTTTATGATAAAATTATTAAAGAAGATTTTAATAAAGAGGAAATTGACGATCTGCGTAAATTATTTTACGTACAATTAGTACACTCTTATTTTGTGCTTTTAGGTTTTTATACCCATAGAACTGCATCAACGAATGATTTTTTGAATGACGTATTAGGTATCGAAGACATTAATTCTGTTCTTTTTATTCTAAAAAAACCTGAATGGGCTAAAGATAAAGAAGATGTGTTTTGGGGTGCAAAAGGATTAGTACGTAATTTCTTAAATATTTTATGGGAGTTAAGTTTTGCTCCTATTTACAATTCCGAAAGAATAAGGAAAGACTTCAGAGAGTACGATTCACAGGAGAGATTGTACTTATATCTAAAAGGAAATACAGAAATCGATAGTTTAGCCAATCATTACAGTAGTAATGTAGAATTATTTAAAGCCTTAGAAAGTACCTACATATCAAAATTACTTGAAGAAGTACGTATACGGGTAAAAAAACGTAATATAGATCAATCTATTACTTTCAGAGATTTAAGTGAGGGTGAGCAACAATTGTTAACGGTTTTGGGTTTATTGAAGTTTACAAAAGATGAGGATTCTTTAATATTGTTAGATGAACCAGATACCCATTTAAACCCGTTATGGAAATGGCATTATATGAAATATTTAGAAGAGGTAGTTCAAAAACCAGAATCCACTCAAATTTTTATTAATACACACGATCCGTTAGTAATTGGGTCTTTGGTAAAGGAAGAAGTTCGAATTTTTACCAAAACTGACAATGGAACAGTTGTAAATCAACCAGATATTGATCCCCGAGGTTTAGGGGTTGATAACATCTTAAAAAGCGAATTATTTGGATTGCCATCAACATTAGATGAACCAACTTTACAAAAAATAGAAAGGAGAAACTGTTTAGCAATTAAGAATGCGAATAATGAGGCATCAGAGAAAGAATTATTCGAATTAAATCAGTTACACAACGAATTGCAAACTTTAGGATTTACTAATCCTTTTAATGATCCACTGTATCAAAAATTTGCTGTAGCTTATCAACAGTATGAACAGGAAGAACATAATGCTACATACAGCTCAGATCAACTTAAGAAACAAGAAGAAATTGCATTAAGTATTATTAATCGTTTAAAAAGCGAAGAAAAATGATATTTATAGATATTACGAAATATAAACCATCAAACGAATGGTTAGTTAAAGCTCAAGCTGTTAAAGATTTAGTAAAAGCAGAACTAGATTATAAAAAGAAACTTGATATAATTGATAGTCACAAATTGCTATGGGGAGAATTAAAAGAAGATTTAAGAAAATTATCACATAATAAATGTTGGTATTCTGAATCTGTCGATGCTTCTGCTCATTCTCATGTTGACCATTTCAGACCGAAAGGTAAAGTTGTTGAAAAAGATAAAACTGAGAGGGAGGGATACTGGTGGTTAGCTTTTGATTATTTAAACTATCGCTATAGTGGTGGAGCTGGAAATGTTCGTAAAAAGGATAAATTCGACGTTATTAAGAATAAGTGTACAAAGGAAGATGATGATTTGGAAGATGAAGTTATTTACTTGTTAGATCCTTGCAAACGAGCTGACGTTGGCCTACTTAATTTTATTGACAATGGTGAAATTACTTATAGTGCTGAGTTAGCAGATTGGAATAAAGAGCGAGTAATTTATACAATCGAGACGCTGAATTTAAATTTTAATATGCTTATTGAGGAAAGAGCAAAAGTTTGGAAAAAATGCAACAGCTTGATTACCGATGCTCAAAGCATTTTAGAGGAATTGTCAACAAAACAAACAGTAAAAAACAATACTCTTTTTGAAGAGAAATTAGAACAGATAGCAGAGCTAAAAGATAAAACAAAACCTTTCTCAGCGGTAGCGCAATCTTGTATTTATAGCTCAGGATTGAGTTGGTTAAAACAAATTTAGAACAATGACAGAAGCAGCAATAGTATCAAAAATATGGAATCTGGCGAATGTAATGCGCCACGATGGAGTTGGGTATGGGGATTATTTGGAACAAATCACCTATCTGCTATTTCTTAAAATGGTGGATGAATTAAATAAACCACCTTACAACAGAAACCTAAAATTACCACGACTGAAAGATGTAGAAGGCAAAGAAGTGGAAGGTTCCGAAGTTTGTTCGTGGGAGAATTTAATTTCAAAGAACGGTGCAGAACTGGAGTCTTTTTATATTCAGGCATTACGATCATTAGGTACGGAAAAAGGGATGTTGGGGCAAATCTATGTGAAGAGTCAGAACAAAATACAAGACCCATCCAATCTGCAACGCATAATCACGATGATTGGCAAAGAAGACTGGAGTATGATGGGCGCTGATGTGAAAGGAACCATCTACGAAGGTTTGTTGGAAAAGAATGCGGAAGATACCAAATCGGGAGCAGGTCAATACTTTACGCCAAGAGCATTAATCAGAACAATGGTTGCCTGCGTACAGCCCAAACCAATGAAAACCGTGATAGATCCGGCGTGCGGTTCTGGCGGTTTCTTTTTGGCAGCCTACGATTGGCTTACAGAAAACAATAAATTAGATAAAGATGAAAAGATGTTCTTAAAGAACAGTACTTTTCACGGCAATGAAATTGTAGCCAGCACGCGTAGAATGTGTCTGATGAATTTATATCTCCACGGTATTGGAGAAATAGATGCAGAACCGTTGGTAAAATCAAACGATGCATTGATTGCCGCCGAAAGCCAGACGTATGATTATATTTTAGCCAATCCACCATTTGGTAAAAAAAGCGGAATGACCGTTACCAACGAAGATGGAGATATTGAGAAAGAAGACATCAGCTACAATCGTCAGGACTTTTGGGAAACCACCAGCAACAAACAGTTGAACTTTTTGCAGCACATCAAGTCCTTAATGAAGATTGATGGCGAAGCAGCAGTTGTTTTGCCGGACAATGTTTTGTTTGAAGGCGGTGCCGGAGAAGAAATCAGAAAGCAGTTATTAAAAACAACAGAATTGCATACTATTTTACGTTTGCCAACCGGTATTTTCTATGCCAATGGTGTAAAGGCGAATGTGCTGTTCTTCAATAACAAACCCGCCAATAAAGAGGCGTGGACTAAAGAAGTCTGGTTTTATGATTACAGAACCAATGTTCATCACACCCTGAAGAAAAAGCCTTTAGCAGAATCTGATTTGTTAGATTTTGTAAAATGCTATAATTCTTCTAACATCCATAAACGTAAAGAAACCTGGAGTGAAGAAAACCCAGATGGTCGATGGAGAAAATACAGTTATGATGAAATCATTGCTAGAGATAAAACCAGTTTGGATATCTTTTGGGTAAAAGACCAAAGCTTAACGGATTTAGACAATCTACCTGACCCCGATGTTTTGGCATTAGAGATTATTGATAATATTGAAGCGGGATTAGCGAGTTTTAGAGAGATCGTGAGTGAGCTGGAGAAGAGTGAAGAAAACCAATAATTATAAAGTATTTATTTTCTTTTATAGCGTTTGATAACATAATCAGAAATAATTACTAAGCTTGTGACCTCGACTGGATTCAAACCAGTAACCTTCTTTCCTATTTTAAGATGTTTTGTGTAAATTACTGAGCGAATCAATGACCGTCTGCTTAGAAGGCAGATGCTCTATTGCAGTAATTTATTTAAGAGCTCATGTTTCGCTCTTGAAGTAAGACAAATATAAAAATAATATTTATAAACTCTGATTTATATTACAATATCTTGAATCTACAACACCTCCAACATATCACCCTACAACACCAAGGCTTACTACACCCTTCCACATTCGGCACAGGCAAACAAGCGGTGCTGGATGCAATGGAGCGTCTTGGTTATCTGCAAATTGACACCTTGTCGGTTGTGGAGCGTGCGCACCACCATACGCTTTGGAGCAGAATACCGGATTATCAACCACAGTATCTAGATGAACTGCTGCAGGAACGGCAGGTTTTTGAGTATTGGTTCCATGCGGCATCGTATCTGCCTATGCAGGAGTTCCGCTTTGTGTTGCCCCAGATGCTGGAGATCAAGCAGAATGGGTCGCGGTATTACCGAGCAGATCCAAAAGTGATGGCGTATGTATTGGACAGCATCCGTGCGGAAGGCCCTAAACAGTCCAAAGATTTTGAAAGCAAGAGCAAGCAACCGGGAAGCTGGTGGAACTGGAAGCCTACCAAACTGGCACTGGAACGGCTCTTTATGCAGGGCGACCTGATGGTAACTGAACGCAAGGGAATGCAGAAAAAATACGACCTCCGCGAGCGGGTACTGCCTGCCTCGGTTGAGGTGTCGGTTCCGAGTCCGCTTGAGTTTGCCGAATATCTTGTACAGACGTATCTGCGGGCGTATGGCTTTACGACGGTGAAACAGATCACGCATCTGAAAAAGGGTTCGGCGTTGCGCAACAATGTGGATACGGTCTTGAACAGCATGCTTGAGGAGGGTAGTCTTCAAAAAGTGGCGGTTGAGGGCATGCCTGCGGTATTTGTGCCCACTGCTGTGATGGAGCAATCGGTTGGGGTGGTGGCCCCGACTGTACGGTTCCTTTCCCCTTTTGACAATTCGATCATCCATCGGGATCGGCTGCAGCAATTGTTTGGGTATGATTTCCGACTGGAATGCTATGTGCCACAGGCGAAAAGGCAGTTTGGGTATTTCTGTCTGCCGATATTGTTTGGAACTGCCTTTATTGGGAGGATGGATTGCAAGGCGCATCGGAAAGAGAAACGGTTTGAGGTGATTCATTTGCATGTGGAGAACGAGGGTATTCCTGTGGAGGCGTGGCTGGGGAGTTTTATGGAGGTTTTGAAGGCGTTTGCTGTTTTTAATGGCTGTGAGGGGATTGAGGTGACGGAGGTTAGTCCTGCTGGGTTGAAAGGTGCTTTGCTTGGGGTTTAACCGCAAAGGGCGCAAGGGTTTTACGCGAGGGTCGCTAAGGGGTGTGTTGGTTTTTTGTTTGGAAAGATGAAAAGGTGCTGTGCTTGGGTTCATATAAAACGCTGCGCTTGGTTTTGGCCACGGATGCACAGATTTAAAGCGAATTATTTGGCGCTGCGCTTGTTTTTTTTTGCCACGGATTACACAAATTTACACGAATAATAAGCCTTATAGATTAAAGGCTTCGCTTGGTTTTTTGCCACAGATTACACGGATTATACAGATTTACTTTTTCTGTTTGAACTATGTTTTTGGGTCGCTAAGCATGTGAAGGTGGTGTGCTTTTTTTGCCGCAAAGAATCGAAGAATCGAATTATTTGAAAGGGTGTGTGCTTGGGGTTTAACCGCAAAGGTCGCAAGGGTTTTACGCAAGGTTCGCTAAGGGGTGTGTTGCCTTTTTTGGGAAGACGCAAAGGTGCTGTGCTTGGGTTGACATAAACACTGCGCTTGGTTTTTTGCCACGGATGCACAGATTTGAAGCGAATTATTTGGCGCTGCGCTTGGTTTTTTTGCCACGGATTACACAAATTTACACGAATAATAAGCCTTATAGATTAAAGACTGCGCTTGGTTTTTGCCACAGATTACACGGATTACACGGATTATACTGATTTACTTTTTCCGTTTGAACTGCGTTCTCGGGTCATGGATTAAGTGGATTTTGAGAAAAAAAGATGGGGGCTTTGCTTGGTTTGATGCGGCTTATAGAAATTTTGTATTTTAGTTGTGTGGAACCTTTTTAAATGATGCTGCTATGAGCAAAAACAAGACTGTTGAAACGGAAGTGAGCGTGGCTGCTTTCCTTGATTCTTTTGTGGAGAGTGACCCAAAAAAGGAAGACAGTTATCAACTGATTGCGCTTATGCGGGACTGGTCGGGATTTGAACCGAAAATGTGGGGACCCAGCATTATTGGTTTTGGCAGTTACCATTATCAATATGCCAGCGGACATGAAGGCGATATGCCCCTGATTGCCTTTTCGCCCCGCAAAGCGGCATTCTCGCTGTATGTTTATTCGCCGTCCGAAGAAAACAAGTCTTTATTGGATGGATTAGGAAAATATAAAATGAGCAAAGCTTGCATCTATGTCAATAAATTGGCAGACATTGATGTTTCGGTTTTGGAAAAAATCTGCCGTGCCTCCATAGCCCATCTGAACGAACATCACGAGTGTGCCTGCAGGACGCAAGCCCATAAATCATAGACTAATCTTTATATTTTAAATCATGTCTGAACATAAAAAAACAATCGAACGCTATATGCAGGGCTTTAGGGAAAGCAATCATGAGGAAATACTGTCGTGCCTTGCAGAAGATGTGATTTGGGAAATGCCCGGGGTTTACAAGCATGTCGGCAAGGAAGCCTTTGACAAGGAAATTGAAAACGAAAACTTTGTGGTGAGTCCGACCATCCAAATACACCGATTGGTGGAGGAGGGAAATATCGTAATTGCCGAAGGAGCTGTTCAGGGTGAAATGGTAAACGGCAATAAACTCGATGCGGTATTTTGTGATGTATTTGTATTTGAAAATTCGAAAATCAAACAGCTCACCTCCTACCTAATGTCTAAAAATGCATCACTCCATTTTGGTTGAAACGATTGTAAAAGGAATACTTTTTTTTCCTACATTCGTTTCGAAAGTTTGAACTTAACACCGCGTAAAGCAATGACAAGCAACAACTGCCTCAACTGCGAGAAGGAATTAGTGGACCAGTATTGTTCCGGCTGTGGGCAAAAAGCCGACACCCACCGGATTACTTTTAAGAATTTTATCTTTCATGATGTGTTGCATGGGACTTTTCATCTTGAAAAAGGGATCCTTTTCACGATTAAGGAAGCTTTACTCCGCCCTGGGAAAGCGTCGTTGGATTATATTTATGGAAAAAGAAAAAGGTATTACAATGTGTTCTACCTCATCCTGCTGACCTTTGCCTTCTTGTTGTTCCTTCGTCATTTTTATGCTGAACTACAGCTGGCACTAGGGTATGAAATCCCTCATTATGCCGATAATGAATCGGAAGCCAATAAAGCATTGGACAACATATATTCTCAAAAGAGCAAGTTGCTGCTTTTTCTTGCTATTCCATTTGGAGCACTCAACAGCTATTTGTTGTTTAGAAGAAAGAAATTGAATCTGAGTGAGCATTGCATCATTGCCGGAATGCTGTTGTTAGGATCGTTACTGTTTTCCATATTGGGGCATCTGATCTTTTATTTTAGCTTGATTATAGAGTTCAGTGATGGCTTTGCGAATACTGTGAGCCAATCCATCATTTTCCTAATCTTCTTCTACATTTGTTATGGTTTTTATAATGCCTTCAGTGCTGCTTATTCCAAATGGGGTATTGCCTATAGGATTGTCTTGTTCTTTGTAATGCTTGCTTTTGAAATGGCGCTCTTATTGCTGCTCTTGATTGGGATTGTTTCCAACTGGACGTTTCAGGGCACTTACAGTATCAATCCTATGGCTCCATAGGAGTATTTGAATCTGGAACTTATAGGCATCGCTTGAGTCTAACCTTAGAATGCATCGTTTTTTATTAGCCTCTGATGACAAATTAGGGCCAAGTTAAGACGTGCGCTGTTTTGGGATTTCAAGGATTTGGAAGCTATAAAAGAATTCAGTAATAGTATAACTCTGTTTGGGGGCTTTGGTGGAAATTTGATTGTACAGTAGCTTGCCGATTAGCTGGTGAAATAAAACGACCCCATGACCAAAAATCCCGTAAAACAATTATACCATTACCAAGAAAAGGATATCCAATCTATCTTTGAGAAGTTGGAAACACCTTCGCGTGCAAAGTTTCTCTACCAATTGCCTACCGGTGGCGGAAAGACAGTAGTTTTCTCCGAAATAGCAAGGCGCTACATTGAGCAATACGGCAAGACCGTCACTATCCTCACCCACCGCAAGGAATTGTGCCAACAGACTTCCACTACCTTAAAGCGCCATGGTGTTCAGAACAAGATCATCAGCAGTACGAGTAAAAACTTCAAGGCAAAGCACAATTGCTATGTGGCGATGGTGGAAACACTGCGGAACAGGATCAAATCTAAAAAAATCAAGACACAGGATGTAGGGCTGGTGATCATCGACGAAGCGCATCATAATTCCTTTAGAAAATTGATGGACAGCTTCAAGCATGCTTCTGTTATTGGTGTAACCGCGACGCCGTTCAGCTCCGACATCACCAAACCGATGAAACAACATTACGAGTCGCTTATTGCCGGAGAAAGCATTGCCACTCTAATCGAAGGTGGTTTTTTGGCTTCGCCGAAGTCCATCAAGTATGAAGTGGAGCTGAACACCCTCAAGACAGGCGTGCACGGCGATTATACCGTCAGTTCGTCAAATGAATTGTATGGTTCGCAGGCGATGCTTGCACTTTTGCTGAAAGGCTACCAAGAACATGCATCAGGAAAAAAGACGCTTATCTTCAACAACGGCATCGATACTTCGACAAAAGTACGTGCCACCTTTGAGGCGGCCGGCATTCCCATCAGGCATCTCGACAATCGCACTTCAAGCGAAGAGCGAAAAGAAATACTGGCTTGGTTCAAGAAAACCAAAGGAGCGGTACTTACTTCAGTATCCATACTCACAACCGGTTTTGATGAGCCAAGCGTTCAAACGGTCGTCCTCAACAGGGCTACCACTTCGATCACCTTATACCATCAGATGGTGGGGCGTGGCTCCAGAAGACTGCCTTCCAAAAAGAGCTTTCAGATCATTGACCTGGGCAACAACATAGAGCGTTTTGGCCATTGGGAAGAACCTGTAGATTGGAAGCATGTGTTTGAGCATCCCGAAGTATTTGCACAGCAACTGCAGGGACAATCCACTGGTTCAGCCGTACAGTCTCATGGATTATCTGCTGCGTTGAGGGCACAATTTCCCAATACGTTGGAGCTGACGTTTGATGTAGAAAGTCATTATCAGGAGGCACTGGAAGCCGATCAAAAACCGAAAGTGGTGATCCAGCAATCCATCCGACAGCAAGCGTTGATATGTTTGGAGAATGCCACAACCCTATCCGAAGCCCTTCATTTGGCGGAAGCCCTTCAACCTGAAATTGAGTGGCGCATCAAGCAATATGTTAGCTGTCTAGAGAAAGCCACCAAAAGCTATAAGGAATGGCTGTTGGAAGATTATCAGTTACGCCTTTCGACCTTTATAAAGAAATTATACGCAAGAAGGCAATCGTTGGAAGTTGCCAATGGCTAATACTTACACTTAATCATACCAACCATGGAACATTTATTTTTTAAAGATTGGGAAAGCCTCTATCATATTGCCATTTGTGCCTTAGTGTCGTATCTGGCCTTGTTCCTGTTTATCCGAATCTCGGGCAAAAGAACGTTGGCGAAATTGAATGCATTTGATTTTGTGGTTTCGGTGACGCTGGGTTCCACCCTGTCTTCGATGATCCTGATGAAAGTCACTGTTTCAGAAGGATGTATTGCCCTTATGGTCATCATTTTGTTGCAATATCTGCTTGCCTTTATGGCTAAAAAATCCAAGACTATGGAAAAAGCGATCAACTCTACTCCGTCGCTTTTGTTTTACAACGGTTCTTTTATGGAAGATGCGATGAAAAGGGAATTGATTACGGAGGAAGAAATCTATGCAGAAATCAGGCAATACCGTATTGAACGAATTGAGGATGTTCGTGCCGTGGTGATGGAATTGAACGGCGAAATGACCGTGGTTAAAAAAGCGGAAGCGTTGAGCAAATGGACTTCGTTGGATGATATCTACCTTAAAAAATCCTAGTCTTAACAAGTAAAAACTTCGTAAGCAATAATGAATATTGGATTAGAGCTTCTTTTTTAATTAGCTTTCTTAGGCATTTTTCCTCAAAAGGGAATACGAGTTGGAGGTATAATCTGTTAAAAAAGCATTTATTCCCAAATGTTTCCCAGATTCAATAAGTAACTTTGTGGTTATGAAAATCCTAATTGTTGAAGACGAAAAAGCCTTACTGGAAACGATATCTGCTTCGCTTACCAAAGAGCATTTTGTAATTGAAACGGCCACCGACTTCTTTTCGGCGAGCGAGAAGATGGAATTGTATGACTACGACTGCATCTTGCTAGACATTATGCTGCCCAACGGAAGCGGACTGCAACTTCTGGAACAACTTAAAGGCCTCGGCAAATCAGGAAACGTGATCATCATTTCGGCGAAGGATTCGCTTGACGATAAATTGACGGGACTGGAACTGGGTGCGGATGATTACCTTACAAAGCCTTTTCATATCGCGGAACTCAATGCGCGCATCAAGGCTGTTATTCGCAGAAATAATCTCGACGGGAAAAACACGATTGAAATTGCAAACGTTGTGCTGGACTTGAAGGAGCGTACTTTTTTTGTGGATCAGGAAAACGTGCCGCTCAACAGGAAGGAATTTGATGTACTGAATTATTTCCTGCTCAACAAAAACAGACTGGTTACCAAAAATGCCTTGGCGGAACACGTTTGGGGCGACAATATAGACCAGGCCGACAACTTTGATTTTATCTACTATCAGATTAAAAACTTACGCAAAAAACTAACTGATGCGAATGCTACAATAGAAATTGAGGCAATCTACGGCATCGGCTATAAGCTTATTGAACGATGAACCTACTGAATAAATCGCTCCTGCATCTTTCGGTTTGGCTGTTTTTTATCATCGCCTTATGGTCGGTTTTTTTCTATTTCAACATGCTCAACGAGATCAAGGAAAGTGTGGACGAAGGGTTGGACAATTACAAGCGGCAGATTATCTATAATGTAGCGAAAGATTCGACACTATTGGACAAGAATAATTTTGAAGAAGGTTTTTTTGCCATCCGTCAAATCCCAAAGGATAAATCTATTAGGATAAAGGACACCTATATTGACACGCTGATGTATATGCAGGACGCGGACGACGAGGCGCCAGAACTGGAGCCTGTGCGTTTGCTGGGGACGGCTTTTGAAAACAAGGGGCGTTTTTATGAATTGAAAATCATCAACTCGATGGTGGAGGAAGATGACTTGGTGGAGGAATTGTTTCGTGAGGCCGTCCTGCTCTACCTGCTTTTGATTGCCGCCATTATCCTGCTGAACCGTTTTGTGCTGCGCCGTCTTTGGCAGCCTTTTTACTCCTTCCTTAACCAATTGCAGCATTATCGTGTAGGGAGCAGCAAGCATTTTCCAGAGGTGAAGACGAAAACCCAAGAATTTACGGATTTGCAAAAGGCTGTGCATATCTTGCTTCATCATAATGTGGAAACCTACGAGCAGCAGAAACAGTTTATTGGGAATGCTTCGCACGAATTGCAAACGCCCTTGGCCATCGCGACCAACAAGCTGGAACTGCTGATTGAAAAAGGCAATCTGGACACGGAACAAGCAGGAAATATTGCCGAAATCATGGCTATCGTTGAGCGGTTGGTTCGCTTGAACAAATCGTTGCTGTTGCTGACGAAGATTGAGAACAAACAATTCCTGGACAACAAGACGGTGCTGGTAAACGAAATTGTGAACCAAAGCGTAAATGATCTGGAGGAGATTGCGGCATTTAAAAACATTACGCTTTCGGTAGATGCAAGTGCCGAATTGACGACGGAGATGGATGTTTCGCTGGCGAATATTGTAGTTTCGAACTTACTGCGGAATTCGATTTTTCATAATATTGAAAATGGAACTGTGGCTATCACTATTTCTGAACATTCGATCACGATTAGCAATACTGGTATTCCGACACCTATTGATGAGCTGCAACTGTTTACACGTTTTCACAAATCTGAAACCCACAGCAACAGTACGGGGCTTGGACTGGCCATTGTGAAGGCAATCTGCGATTTGTATGGTTTTAGGCTTTCGTATCGTTTTGAAGATAATCTGCATTATTTTGAGTTGCGGGTGAACTAAACTTTTTGTTCCCAAATGTTTCCCACTTCGTGTTGTTGCTTTGCCACATGAACGTGATCAAAACCTACCTTTCGGTTGCTGCAGTCGTTGTACTCGCCGGCAACTGCTTTTCTCAAACGGCAACGAAGCCGGAAAAAGTTTCACATGCGGAACCCCTGTATCTTGACCTGGTGCGGGATCTGGGTGCGCGTAAAGGTGAGAAGGAGTTTAACGCCGCCTTTGACTTTACGAAATTTAAAAACTTCAACGAGCAATCCTTTTTGGTTGAATATGAATTTGCTCCCATCAACCGTGTGGGCTTTGAAGTGGAAGTTGATTTTTCGTTTTTTAGAAGAACTGCCGACAATGCCTCTGCTCCCAACAGCAAAATAGAATCCTTGCGGTTCTCCACACAGTATTCTTTTTTTGTTTCGACAAAACTGAAAACCACTTTGGCCGTTGGCTACACGCAAATATTTGAGCTGGCCGATTTCAAGGACTACAAGAAAAGCAGTCTTGTTACCGGTGCGGTTTACAATCCGTTTTTTGTGGCGGCGAAGCGCTGGGGCGATCATTTCAATACCTTGGTTTATGCCTATCCGCTATTGGAACACGACTTTGCGACCAATCGACTGGATCTTGACTGGGAAATCAATACTTCCTTCCTTTTTACGATTCCGCAGACCAAACATTTTGTGGGTGTGGAATTGAACAAAGAATTTAGGGACGGTAAATTTGACATGACGATTCGCCCACAGGCGAAAATAAGAGTGAGTCAGCAGGTGGCTTTAGGTTTTGTTACGGGCATCCCAACGAAAAAGAAGGATGAAGACATCAGCTCTTTTTTGAGAATTATCTATGAACCTTGAATTATTCCCAAGTCTTTCCAGATTGGGTGTTGAACTTTGCTGTATAATTTAAAATTTAAAGAAGATGAAAAATACATTTTTAATTGGTGCGTTTGTTTTGGCTTTGTTTGCCAATACTGCGATGGCACAGGACTTGAACAAAAGTCAGGTTCCGTCGGTTATTGTAAATAATTTTCAGAAATCATTTCCAAAGGCTTATGATGTAGAATGGGAATTGGACGGAGAAAACTATAAGGTAGAATTTGAAACAGGATTGCTTGGCGCAGACCACGATGTTTGGTACAACAAGACTGGAGCGTTAGTAAGACACAAGGAAGAAATTTCGAAAAGCGACCTGCCTCGAAAAGTGTTGGCGAAAATCAGTGCTGACTTCGGCAGTTACCGTGTGGACGATGTGAAGAAGATTACAGAAAGTGGGAAAGTAACCTACACGCTGGAACTAAAAAGTATTAGTGAAGATTGGAAAGTGGCGTTTGATAAGGAAGGAACTGTTTTGTCTAAAATTGCAGATTAATCCTGTGCTTTGTTTTTGGAAATCGGTCCGCTTGGTTTTAATGAGCCAATGCGGATCTTTTTTTGTTTTAGGATTGGGCAACTGTAAGAATTTTATGTTAAGCTTTTATTTTATTAAATAAAGAACCCTTATCTTGGCGACTGAAAACCCCATTTTTCTAATTCCATATTACAACATGAAAAATCTATTCTTTTTTGCGCTTTTAATACTTTCACAAACTTTTTACGGACAGAAGAAACCAGAGATGGTGATTTTGATTGACAATGAACTCGGAACGATGGAGCAAGTACAGCAATATGCGGGTCAGGGTTCTGTAAAATCGATGAGCAAAGGAGTTACGGAGGCCGAGCGAGAGGCTCTGTTTAAAAAATTTGGGGATAAGATTGGCGACAAGGAATTTATTGTGAAGGTGGCACTTTATACTGAGAATGAAAAGTTGGCTAATGCCCAAAAGATGCCGCCGCCAATAACAGCTCCTACTACAAAAACCGCTGAATATGTCTTGGATCTTAATAATATTGCCAAGGATTTTACCTTGAAACTCATTGATGGAAAAGAGGTAAAGTTATCGGATTTGAAAGGAAAAGTGGTGCTTGTTAATTTTTGGGCCACCTGGTGCGGACCTTGCCTGATGGAATTCTATGATATTCCATCGAAAATTCTTGAGCCTTTCAAGAACGAGGATTTTGTATTCCTGGCGATTTCTATAGGTGAAGATGAAGCGAAGGTTGCCAAGAAAGTGGCGAAGTTGAGAAAGGACGGGATGGACTTTAATTATGGTGCAGATCCGGAGAAGAAGATATGGAACGACTATGGCATGAACTCAATTCCGAAGAACTTTTTGATTGACAAGGAAGGTGTGTTGCGTTATAGGGCTACAGGAAATGACGAAGGGAATCTGGAGCGCATTGCAACCGAGATTAGGAAGTTGTTGTGATGAACATTAGCAACCATATTGAGAAATAGAGAACTCATTTAATACACTACCCCACTCGAATGGTCATACTTTGCTCCCGTTACACTGCTTAAAGCATTGACTTCATTACGCAATTTCAAAACTCCCAATAAAGCAAAAATCATTGCTTCCTTGAACTCTAGGATTTTATTATCGGGAACTACGATTTGCATTTCAGGGAGATGGAATTGGATCCGTTGCAGCAGAAAATGATTGTAGGCGCCTCCACCGGTAATGAGCAATTTTCCTTGTTTTATTTTTAATGCCTGACCGATTTGATAGGCAATATGTTCTGAGAACGTGTGCATCTTGTCTTCGGTAGTGATCTCAAAACTTTCGATTAGGGGCAAGATTGTTTCTTTTACAAATTCAAATCCCAATGATTTTGGAAATGCTTTATGATAAAAATCGAGTGCATTGAGTTGGTTGAACAATTCGGGATGCAGGTTTCCTGACTTTGAAATTTTGCCTTTGTCGTCATAATCGAACCCAAGCTGGTTGGCATAAAGATTCAAAACGGTATTTACCGGAGAAATATCGAACGCTATCCTTGAACTGTTTTCTTCGAAAGAAACGTTTGAAAATCCGCCCAGATTGAGGCAATAATCGTATTCCGAAAACAAAATCCTATCGCCAATTGGCACCAAAGGAGCTCCTTGCCCACCTAACTGTACATCTTGTACGCGAAAATCACAGACTACCTTTTGATTGAGAATGTTGGCTATATCTGGAAGATTGCCTATTTGTAAGGTGAAGCCATTTTGTGGCTGGTGCAGAATGGTGTGTCCGTGGGAACAAACGGCATCGAGGTTTTCGATTTTATGCTTTTGGATAAAGTTGAAAATGATACCACCTAATAATACTGTATAATCCTTATTGAGTTTTTCGAGTTGCTCTTGGGAGAAATCTACCGCCGTCTTTAACGTGTTTACCCATTCCTGAGAATAAGAAACGGTTTCACATTCCAGCAGGTTGAAGTTCCATTTATTGTCGGCTATTGAAAACTGGATGTGGGCCAAATCTACTCCGTCTAGCGAAGTTCCTGACATCACTCCTATGGTATTGTATGTTTGTTGCATCATGCTGGTAATATTACGAAATCGTTTGAAATTAAAACAAATTATTATACTTTTGGCACATCTGATTTTGTTTTGGAAAAAACTTTTGTGGAAATCGTTTTTTTTCAGACTTTTACAAAAGTACAAATCGGATTTTAGCTAGCCCTGATGGCAGTGGAAATCCTTTTTATTCTTTCTTTAAGAATAAAAAGATTGTAATGGACAGCAGGAACATGGATTGCCGATTAGGACCAAGCCATTCGCTCATAACAAAAAAACTAATTATCAAAATTATAGTATTTATATGGATTTCAATCTAACCGAAGAGCAATTAATGATTCAACAAGCCGCAAGGGATTTTGCGCAGGCAGAACTTTTACCGGGTGTAATTGAGAGAGATGAGCATTCGAAATTTCCTACTGAGCAAGTGAAAATGATGGGCGAGCTGGGATTTTTAGGGATGATGGTGGACCCAAAATACGGAGGTTCTGGATTGGACAGTGTTTCGTATGTTTTGGCGATGACTGAAATTGCTAAGGTTGATGCTTCGGCGGCCGTAATCATGTCGGTAAACAATTCCTTGGTTTGTGCAGGTATGGAAAAATACTGCAGCGAGGAGCAAAAAATGAAATATTTGGTGCCTTTGGCAAAAGGAGAGTCGATTGGTGCTTTCTGTTTGAGCGAGCCGGAAGCGGGAAGTGATGCTACTTCGCAAAAAACTACTGCTATTGATATGGGCGACCACTATCTATTGAACGGTACGAAAAACTGGATTACGAATGGTGCTACAGCTTCGACGTATTTGGTAATTGCACAGACAGATGTGGAGAAAAAACACAAGGGAATCAATGCCTTTATCGTTGAAAAAGGATGGGCTGGTTTTGAGATTGGTCCGAAAGAAAAGAAAATGGGAATCAGAGGTTCTGATACGCATTCGTTGATGTTTACGGATGTGAAAGTTCCGAAAGAAAACAGGATTGGTGCTGACGGATTTGGTTTTGCGTTTGCGATGAATGTGTTGAACGGCGGAAGAATCGGGATTGCATCTCAGGCTTTGGGAATTGCAACGGGAGCTTATGAACTAGGCTTGAAATATTCCAAGGAAAGAAAGGCTTTTGGCAAAGACATCTTCGATCACCAAGCGATTGCTTTTAAATTGGCGGATATGTATGTGAAGGTTACCGCTGCAAAATTATTGGTCATGAAAGCGGCCTGCGAAAAAGACGAAGGCAAAGACATTGCACACTCTGGCGCAATGGCGAAATTATATGCTTCTGAAATTGCTTTGGAAGTTGCAAATGAAGCGGTTCAGATTCACGGCGGAAATGGCTATGTTGCCGAATACCACGTGGAACGAATGATGCGCGATTCTAAGATTACTCAAATTTATGAAGGTACTTCTGAAATTCAAAGAATTGTAATTTCGAGAGGATTGGTTTCGTAATTTTAAGAAATAAATCATTTCAAGGCCTGAAGCAATTCAGGCCTTTTTTATTTGATATCAGCAACAATTGACTGTTTTTATTTGTAATATTTTATTTTTAAACGTTGTTTTTTGAGAAACTTTATTCTCTAAATTTACGTACCTAAAAATAAAAAATGCTGATCCCGTCGATTAACAATAGTTTGAATGAATTGGTGGCGCTGCTCGACCAATTGTCTGATAAAGAATACACAAAACAGTGTCCGCAATTGAGCAATGCCACGATTGGACAACACACGCGTCACATCATTGAGATGTTTCAGTGTCTTGAAAATTTCTATGAAACTGGCTTGGTAAACTACGACAAAAGAGACCGCAATTGTGTGATTGAGACCAGTACGGAATTTGCCAAAAAATGCATTGTTGCCATCCAGGATAATTTGGACAGAGAAAATAAAAGCATCCAGTTGCAACAAATTATCGACGGAGAAGAAATCAGGATTGAGAGCAACTACCAGCGTGAATTACTTTATAATCTGGAACATTGCATCCATCATCAGGCGTTGATAAAGGTTGCGCTTTTGCAATGCGAAAATATTGAGATTGATGCCGATTTTGGTGTTGCCCGTTCCACAATTGAATATAGAAATAGATGTGCACAGTAAGTTTCGTTGCCACCAACGACAAGATAATTATTACCTCTAACCGTGATGAAGCGGTTTTGAGGCCTGCATTGCCACCCGAAACCTATCGCATCAACAATAAAAAAATTACGTTTCCAAAAGATCCATTAGCAGGTGGAACTTGGTATGCCGTTAATGAAAGTGGAACTGTTTTGGTTTTGCTGAATGGAGCCGATGAAAAACACAAACACCAACCGCCTTACAGCAGGAGCCGTGGGTTGATTGTTTTGGAAATCATCAGCAACGATTCTTCGATTCTGCATTGGAATTTGATTGATTTGAAAGGTGTGGAACCTTTTACTTTGGTTTTGTACGAAGATTCGAAATTATACCAGTTGCGCTGGAACGAGATTCAAAAAAGCCGTATTGATTTGGATGTTTCACAGCCTCATATCTGGTCGTCAACTACTTTGTACCCTAAGGAAATAAGGAAACAACGCTCGGAATGGTTTCATCGGTTTATGGAAAACAGTAACACCGTCAGCGAAACAGAAATGTTTCATTTTCATCGATATACCGAAAATTCAAATGCTGAAAATGGCTTGATTATCAACAGGAATGATGCTTTGAAGACTTTGACGATTACGCAATCAGTTATTGAGGATAATAGCTTGAAGATGATGCATTATGATTTGATTCAGGAAACTGAAACTTCTATTTCCTTTTCGTTTTGAGACTCTTTTTTCATAAACTAACACATTGGGAATACTGGCCATTTTTGGTAGTGTATATTCCTGTTTATTTTCTTTGGACCTTTTATGCTTTGAAGGCGAGATCGATTTTCTTCTTCAATGCGTGCAATCCAACCATCAAGAATGGCGGTTTTATGATGGAATCGAAAAAGGAGATTTATGATTTGATTCCACAGCAGTATTATCCGAAAACAGAATTAATCAATGAAAGTTCTTCGTATGAAAAAGTGCTGGATGTCATCCACGAAAGTGGGATACAATTTCCTTTGATTGCCAAGCCCGATATTGGACTGAGAGGTTCGGCAGTGAAGAAAATCAATACTTCAGAAGAGTTAAAGTATTATACAGAAAAGGCGAATTTTGATTATCTCGTTCAGGATTTGATTCCGTATCCAAATGAGATTGGCATTTTCTATGTGCGATATCCTCACCAAAACGAAGGACGAATTACAGGAATTGTTTCTAAAAAGTTTTTAATTGTTACCGGAAACGGTATGGCTACAATTGAAGAATTGATTACCGAAAATCCGCGTTATGAATTGCAGTTGAATGTTTTGAAAAAAGAATACGGCAACAAACTTCAAACGATTCCCGCTCAAGGCGAAAAGATCAATCTCGTTCCCTATGGCAATCATGCCCGAGGTGCAAAATTTCTGGACAGAAGTGATTGGATTACCTACGAATTGAATGCAACCTTAAACAAAATCTGCCTGCAAATTGATGGTTTCTATTTTGGAAGAATCGACTTGATGTATAATTCTCTTGAAGAATTGGAACGCGGTGAAAATTTCTCGATTGTAGAATTGAACGGTGCCGGAAGCGAGCCTACTCATATTTACGATCCCAAGCATTCCATCTTTTTTGCTTGGAAGGAATTGTTTCGGCACATTACCTATATGTTCGAAATAAGTGTTGAAAATCATAAACGAGGATTTCCATATTTGGAGCATAAAATTGGGATGAAAGAATACCGCATGCATTTGGAACAAAGCAAAAAAATCGTAAATTTCTAAACGATGAAAGCTTTAAAAAATATATTTGTTGGGTTTGTGGTGAGCTTTTTAGGTTCGCTTCCTTTGGGCTATCTCAATGTGATTGGACTTGAAGTGTATTCTAGAACCAATATGGACAATCTTATCCTCTATCTTTTGGGCGTGATTACCATAGAAGCTATTGTGATTTACTGCACGTTGCTGTTTGCCGATAAACTTTCTAGAAAGAAAAAATTGATGAAGTTCATCGATTTCTTTTCGATTATTTTTATGTTGGTTTTGGCTTATATTTTTCATTCGCAATCAAAATCGGAAGGGTCGTCGGAAGACCAGGTGTCAGAATATATAGCTTATTCCGGCTATTTGATTGGGATTATTTTCAGCTGTTTAAATTTTATGCAGATTCCGTTTTGGCTGGGTTGGAATGTCTATGTGGTAAATGCAAAATACATTACTTTAGGAAAAAAGCTCAACCTGATTTACTTGGCGGGAACGTTGATTGGAAGTTTCTGCGGGATTCTTACTGTTGTCATGGTATTGAATATGGTATCCGAGGGTACGGGTACCTTATCGAAATACCTGATGTCACACATCATACCCTTATTTTTTGTTGGGATGGCCATTTATCAGTCTTATAAATTCTACAAGAAATATTTTTGATTATCTTTTCATAGCAAAATGTCCCTTGTGTGTAGTTCCATCTTCTCGGGTTACTACAAACCAATAATCGGTTGAAGGAAGAAGTTTTCCCTTATAAGTTCCGTCCCAACCCGGTCCATTTGCTGTTAGCTTGATAATGAACTTTCCGTATCGGTCAAAGATATTGATGGTTGTATTAGGCTCTAAATAGGCAAATTGAAGGTTCCAAGTATCATTGTAACCGTCACCATTTGGTGTGAAGAATTTCGGATAGTATATTAGGAAGAACTGACCATCAATTATTCCACATTCATCCAAATCTTTTACATATACAGTATATTGCCCTGGCAACAAATTAGTAAAAGTATTTTCCGGCTGATAATTTATACCATCCAAGGAATACACATAATTTCCCGTTCCGGAAACGACGATGGTTACGGAATTATTTTGTGCGGACCAATCGGAAGTATTTATATCAACGAAAGTTGCAATGCTCGATCCCGTAACGATGAATTCTTTTGAACTATCGCACGTAAAATCCTGATATATGTTTTTTACTACCACACCATACGTTCCTGGCTCAGCGATGACAATTGATTGTGTGGTTTCGCCTGTTGTCCATTCGTAAGAGTCATATCCGGGATCAGCATTAAGCGTTCTTGTCGTTCCTGCACAAACTATGATTGGGTCTGTTGGGGTTAGAATAGGTTTGTTTCCAATAAATATGGGAAATGAAGTTGTTGCATAGCAAATATCGAGCGTCTTATGTGTTACTCTTGCAAAAATGGTTTGTGGGTTGGTAATGTTTGTATAGGCGATGTCTAGAGGAGCATTTCCAGAATCTGCATCTGTTTGGTTTAGATGGTAGGTAATTGTATAATTATCTGGATTTTGATTTCCTAATATTTGATTATTTTGATTTGATAGGATAAAAATTCCTACTTGATTAGTATCATTTCGGCAAACGAGCATACTTTCGGGAGTATTGGCTCTTGCTAAAGGAACAAGATTTCCCACTTCTACAAAAATATTTTTAATGTTTCCACAATTATCGGATACTTCAAAATTGTAGATTCCTGGAGCCAATCCTGAAAAAATATTATTATTGCCATTATTGAATGCATAAGGAGACGTAATGTTATAAGTGAACGGTTCAACTCCAATTACATCTAGAATTACATCTGATTGGTCTGAGCCACCATTACAATCAAGACTATATGCGCCGTTGATAATTAATTTATCAGAGACAGTGAATGTTGCATATTGTTCTAAGCAATTGTTATTATTGGATCCGTTATTGAAGGATTGGAATGATTTAATGATCCTGAATTCTCCTGTAACAAAAAGGTTGTAAACCATGCCAAGATTTGTCAATGAAATCGAATTGGTAGTATCAGGTAAAGTTCCCTCTTCATAGCTAACTCCTGTGTAAGGGTGTCCCCATGCGTTACTATCAGGGAAAAACTTCTGAAACCAGTATTTCTGATTTGTAACTGTAGTATTAGTATCAAAAACTCCTAAATTAAAGGCACCACAATTTCGAATAACTGTATATCCGTTTTGAGTGCTAGTGTAACCAATAACACTTATTGAAGTTTCCGCTTCAAAACCACATTCGTCTATACTTTCAAAAGAATAGTTTCCTGCCGGCAAATCGCTCATAAAAAAAACACCCGAAACAGGATCTATATTGAATGTAACGTCGTAAGGTAGTTCTTCCATATAAGTCAATGGTGCTTCAGTCATAACTAGCGATACCAATTTTCCATTTCCACTTGAAACTTTCACCGATCCACTCCCTGGATCACAATTTGGCAGTGAATCAGCAATTAGTCCTTTGACTTCAAAATCAGGAACAATTGATTCAAGGTGATATTCATAGCCACAATCATCTATTAAAATCATTTCATAGTCTCCCGCTGGCAAATCTGCAACCAAGACGCCATCTTCCCCAACAAAAAAAGTAATATCCGAAGGCAACGTTTCCGTATAAGTCGGTGGTGCTACAGTGATAATGGCGGAAACAATTTTTCTATCATCTGGCAACTCAACCTTCATCAATCCTAGTTGAACTCCACATTTACCACTGCTTTTCGTTACAATTGGATCTAAATCCTTTTCTTTAATTTCAATTGCGAAACTTTCTGTCCTTCCACAAAAATCAACTATTGATACTACATAGTTTCCGAATGGAACGGGTTGAGCTTGGCTTCCAAAATTGATATTAGGTTCTGTAACTGGCCCAGGATAAAGCGAATTGAAAGTGGCAGGATCAAAGTCATCTGGTGCGTCGTCAAAATTGATAGTATATGATGTAGTAAATCCAGTAACTGAAAGTCCTAAATAATAAGTTGCACAAGGAGCGTCTTTTGATATCAGACTCACCGATGGATTAGGGTTTATAGAGGTTAATAACGAAAATTGATTTCCACAACTGTCAGTAACAAAAATCTCAAGTTCAAAAACATCATTGCCAAACAGTTGAAATGGATGTGATAATTGCAAAACATCCGTAGGTCCAGATACTAGGTTTTCAGTAAATATTTGATTAGGTGAGCCATCCGGAGGATCAATAGCATATACAACAGATAAAGGATAAGTAATTTGAGTTCCTGGGGAAGGCGATATTACAGTACTCACTTGAACACTATTGCATGAATCGTAAACTACAGGTAACGTTGAAGGACTAATCGTCAGCCTATTGTTTGCCAATTGCATAGTAAATGTCTTTGATAATGCATTATTACATTCATCAAACACCCTAATTATATACGTCCCGGATGGCAATCCTGGAAATTCATTTGACGCTTGTAAAGGCATGGTCACAGGACCAGAAATTATTTCATAAGATGAAGGGTTACCACTTACTATGTTGACTGATATAGTTCCTGTGACATCACATTCCGTAAAGGTTTCATACGAAACACCAAAATCCAAATCAATTACCAAATCCTCTATAATAATATCTTCCTGTTGGAAATTAGATTCACCGTTTAATGATTGTGTAGCAACTACCCTATAATCACCTGATTGCAAACTATTAAAGGAATCCGATGTAGTTTCAGCAATTGCGTTTGAAAAATCGGGTGCTAAATAAAGCTGATACACAATCTCCGAACCAGAAGTAGTATTCGAAACTGTCATTTGCAAAGTGCCATTTCCCGCACAGGTCTCACTTGTAGAAACAACACTAAAATTAAAATCCGTCAATTGAGAATATCCTATTGAAGTTGTAAGAAAGAATACAAATAAAATTATTTTTTTTAGTATCATTTTGAAGTAAGAACTAGCTATTCTTAAAATTCAAATATTAAAAATAACTCATCGTTAAACACAATTATCTTATCAAATATACAATTAAAAATAATTATAATTAATAAAAAATCAATTGATTAACTATATCAACAATCATTTTTTATTCTTTTCCTGTATCCATCTCGACATATATTCTGTACTCTTCAATGTATGATACTGGAGCAAAGCACCAATAAAATTCTTTCTTCTATGATCATTTATTTCTTTTTCAACCTTATGAATATAACTCATAAATGAACTAACGAAAAGTTCCTTCCGATAGCGATTTTTTATGATATTGATACCATTTTCATTTGCTTGATTCCATAACTTCTCATCATAATAAAGTGCTACAGCTTTTTCAGCGAATACAATAGGGTCATCAGCAATATAACCACTCCAGTCCATTTTACCATTCATTCCTTCCGCTCCCATTGAAGTTGTAATACTAGGAGTTCCAAATTGCATGCCTTCTAGTAGTTTACCCTTAATCCCTGCTCCAATCCTTATGGGTGCAAGAATTATCTTGGCAGATTTAAAAACTTCCGAAGCTTTTTCTGCCCTTCCCATAACATGAAAACCCTCTTTGACATTATGCAATTGAAAAACCTTTTGAGATGGATAAGCTCCATAAATATTCAGAACTGCATCAGGCATTTTTTGCCTTATCAAAGGCCAGATTTCTTCCTTAAGATATTGAACTGTATTCCAATTAGGCTCGTGAAGAAAATTTCCAATAAATAAAAAGTTCTTTTTTTCTCCAAACGTTTTCCAAGCTTTAGCATTATTCTCATTTAGGTCAACAAAAATCGGAAGGTGATAAAGTAAAGTATCGTCAATTTTAAAAAGTGATTTAAGTATCTCAATTTCAAACTCTGAAACAAACAATGATACGTCACATCTCAAAATACTTGCTATCTCTCTTTTTGCGATATCCTCCGTAAGCAAATGTTCAAATTCAAAATCTTTTTTCTTCTTAAAAGCATTTAATCTTGATAATCTTAAACTGTGCAAATCTTCTGTATCCAAAATTCTCAAAGCATCAGGACAATTTAAAGCCACTCTCCATCCAAATTGCTCTTCAATAATAAAGCGATCAAATAAAACAATATCGGGATTAATATCTTTTATAAAAACATCAAAACTATTACAGTTAAGCTCAATTGTCTTGCATTTGACTTGCCAAATACTCAAATCTGCCATATATTCACTTTCCGATGCAGAACATGCAAAAGTAATTTCATATCCATAATCATGAAATGCCTCTATCAATTGTATCATTCTTAAACCAGCTGCTGAAGAATCTGGCTCGGGCCAAACCAAACCAATTATTAAAACTTTACAATTATCATTCATAAAATTAATTATTAGAGTTTCAAATTAATGAAATAAAGCGATATTCATCAATATCCCTAAAAACAAAAAACCCCTCATCTATTGATGAAGGGTTTTCAAAAGAAAGGCGACGACATACTCTCCCACAAACTGCAGTACCATCTGCGCAGGCGGGCTT
>NZ_JBMGQS010000012.1:0-94634 GCF_049060005.1 Flavobacterium sp. PLA-1-15
GGAATGAATTCCTTGTTGAAAGAAACGAAAAATACAGAGGGCAGTCCTGTTGACTTTAAAACACTCAACATTGGCCTGATGTTTTACATCCTATAGCCACAAATAGAAAAGTCCCGCCTGTGGAATTATCCCAATCAGGCTCCCCAAGACCAACTCAGTAGGAGTATGCGCTTTCATCTCGAGCCTTGAAGTGGCGACGAATCCGTTGCATAGGATTAAAAGTACGATTGGGAAAATCAAACGTACTTGAAAATGTAGACTCATCCCGATAGTAAATACGGTCAAGGCAGTGATGCCGATCATGTGCAGGCTTACTTTTTGTTGAAAATAAATCATTACCAAGGCAAGAAACGTACTCATCAGACTTCCTAGAAAAAAGAAATGAAGTTCGGGGAAATTCTCTACTGTGATGCTTTTCTTAATTAAGACGTAAAGCAGTAAAGCGTGAATGATTAACGGAATAATACGCTGGTTTCTTTTGGCAAGCATAATAGAATCCACCTTTCCCATTGATAGCAACAGGTAATAAAAGGTCACCGGAATAAGAATGGTGATGATGACAATCTGGATGATGATTAGATAGATGTCCGGATATTGGAAGAAATGTGTGCCGAAAACGAAAAACAACAAAACCGCATAGACCGATATAAATAGCGGATGCAAGATATAGGAAAATGCGGGTAGTATTTTTTTCAATTTGATAAAATTGTTTCGATGGCTAATGTTGCAAAAGAATCTTTGTTGTTTCCAATAGGAAAGGCAGGTGTTTGCTTCCAATTGGCATTAATATAATACCAAGTATCGCCATATTCGGGAGTAATAAATGCCGATAGAGTAGGCTCGTACCGATAGGCTTTTGTATATCCCTTTTTGTTCAAATCTTTTAAGTCATACTTGTATTTATTGCTTTCGATGGTTAGCCATTCAAAAGCAATAAATAATCCTTTTTCAGGAAAAGCAATTTTATATTTTGATAAATCTACAATTGTTTCTTTCAATCCTTTTGGAACAGAAAAAAGAATATCCTCATGGTAAAGGTATTCGCCAGGCGCTCCATTATCATCAGGAACATATAAAACCATTTTAAATTGAGCATTTCTGATGTTGCTGTTTGTCGCAAATTTTACTTTGTTCAAATAAGGTGTTTTTTCATATTCATGTTTATAGGCAAAGAAACGGCCAACTATCCATGGAGCTAACTGGATGCCAAAACCCGTTGTAGATTCCTCTAAATTAAATGTCGAAATGGTATTGAAAACAGTTTTCAAAGGAGTTTTTATAACCACTTCGTCCAGTTGCTGAATCGCTTCGGCTAGATAAAAAGTTTGATTATTCTCAGAAAAAACAATTCTTCTTTTTTCATATCCAACACACGATAAAACTAGTGTTTTTTTGAAGGCTTCGTCAGAAATTGTAAATATTCCATTTTCCTCAGATGTGGCGCCAATATTTTCATTATCAACCCATATATTGACATAAGGCAACGGTTTTTTTGTAAGGCTATCTTGAATAAGGCCCGTTTTTTGTGCAAAAAAAGGTAGGCTGAAAAGTAAAAATAAAATCTGAAGATAAAATTTCATTTACGATTTTTTTATTCTAAACTTAAAGATTTAGATTTATTATATTTTCTTCCTCATTCTCGCCACCGGAATATCAAGTTGCTCCCTGTATTTTGCAATTGTTCTTCTCGCAATCGGATAGCCTTTTTCTTTTAGGATATCGGCTAATTGATCGTCTGGAAGTGGCTTTTGCTTGTCTTCCTCCTCAATTACGTTCTGCAATATTTTCTTGATTTCAAGCGTCGAAACATCTTCGCCTTGATCGTTCTTCATCGCTTCAGAGAAAAATTCCTTGATAAGTTTTGTGCCGTAAGGAGTTTCTACATATTTGCTATTCGCTACACGGGAAACAGTCGAAATATCCAAACCAACCATATCTGCAATATCTTTCAGAATCATCGGTTTTAGCTTCGTTTCGTCGCCTTCTAAAAAGAACTCCTGCTGATAATGCATGATAGCATTCATTGTTACAAAAAGCGTTTCCTGACGTTGTTTGATAGCGTCAATAAACCATTTTGCAGAATCCAATTTCTGTTTGATAAACTGAACCGCATCTTTCTGTGCATTCGATTTATCGCGGGAATCCTTGTAAGTCTGCATCATTTCCTGATAATCTTTGGAAACGTGCAAGGTGGGAGCATTTCTCCCGTTCAGCGTCAATTCCAGTTCTCCATCCACAATCCTAATGGCGAAATCGGGAACCACATTTTCGGTAATTTTATTGTTTCCAGCAAAAGAACCTCCTGGTTTTGGGTTCAATTTCTCAATCTCGGTGATGGCTTTCTTGAGCAATTCACTCGAAACGCCGTATTTCTGTAAAAGTTTATCGTAATGTTTTTTGGTAAAAGCCTCAAACTGATTTTCGATAATATCTGTTGCCAATTCTACGGATTCGGTCGGGGTTTTGTGCTTCAATTGCAATAATAAACATTCCTGCAAATCTCTTGCTCCAACTCCCGAAGGTTCCAATTCATGCACGATATGAAGAATTTTCTCTACCGTTTTTTCATCGGTATAAATACCTTGTGTAAAGGCCATATCATCGACCATATCGGGAACGCTTCTTCGGATGTAACCCATATCGTCGATGCTTCCTACTAGAAATTCTGCAATTTCACGTTCGGCATCGTTCAAAATAAAAGTATTCAGCTGATTGATCAAATCTTGGTGAAAACTCACCGAAGCCGCCAAGGGCGATTCGCGATCGTCGTCGTCATCGCTGTAATTATTTACTTGGGTTTTATAATCAGGAGTTTCGTCGTTGCTTAGGTATTCATCAATGTTGATGTCTTCGGCTTCAATTCGGTCGCCTTCAAATTCATCGTAGTCGTCGTATTCTTCGCTTTCAAATTCATCCTTTTCATATTCGTCTTCATTTCCGCCTTCCAAGGCCGGATTCTCGTTCATTTCTTCTTTCAAACGTTGTTCAAAGGCTTGCGTAGGCAATTGAATCAGCTTCATCAGCTGGATTTGCTGTGGAGATAATTTTTGAGATAATTTTAAATTTAAAAACTGCTTGAGCATCCTAGTTAATTAAGTGGTATTTATAATTCAAATTTAATCAATTTCAAGTAAAAATGGCACACGTTATGATAAACTTGTGCCATTTTTGATAGGTTTTTATAAAATGTTGATTCTTAGAATTCCGCACTTCCAGGAGTTCTAGGAAAAGGAATAACGTCTCTAATATTGGTCATTCCGGTAACAAACAATACCAGTCTTTCAAATCCTAATCCGAAACCTGAGTGAACGGCAGAACCAAAACGTCTTGTATCCAAATACCACCAAAGTTCTTCTTCATCAATCCCGATCACTTTCATTTTTTCAAGCAAAACATCCAAACGCTCTTCTCTTTGTGAACCACCCACGATTTCTCCGATTCCAGGGAAAAGGATGTCCATCGCTCCAACTGTTTTTCCATCTTCGTTCAAACGCATGTAGAACGATTTGATGTTGGCTGGATAATCATACACAATTACAGGCGACTTAAAGTGTTTTTCCACCAAATAACGCTCGTGTTCCGATTGCAAATCAGCTCCCCATTCTTCAATGATGTAGTTGAATTTTTTATTCTTGTTTGGTTTTGAATTCTTCAAAATGTCAATCGCTTCAGTGTAAGAAACACGTTTGAAATTGTTCTCCAAAACGAAATTCAATTTCTCTAACAAAGCCATTTCGCTTCTTTCAGCTTGAGGTTTCTGTTTTTCTTCTTCTAATAAACGGCCTTCTAAAAATTTCAAATCGTCGCCACATTTAGCAACCGTATATTTAATCACATATTGGATAAAGTCTTCCGCCAAATCCATATTGTCGTGCAAATCGTTGAAGGCAACTTCTGGCTCAATCATCCAAAATTCCGCCAAGTGACGAGAAGTATTGGAGTTTTCAGCTCTAAAAGTTGGTCCAAAAGTATAAATCTGACCCAAAGCCATCGCGAAAGCCTCACCTTCCAATTGACCCGAAACGGTCAGGTTGGTGTGTTTTCCGAAGAAATCTTTTTTATAGTCAATATTTCCTTCTTCGTTTTTAGGCAAATTGTCCAAAGGCAAAGAAGTCACTTGAAACATTTCTCCAGCTCCTTCTGCATCTGCACCCGTAATCACAGGTGTATTCACATACACAAAACCTTTCTCTTGAAAATATTGGTGTACCGCAAATGCCAAAACCGAACGCACTCTCATAATTGCTCCAAAAGCATTAGTTCGCACACGTAAATGGGCATTTTCACGTAAAAATTCCAACGAATGTTTCTTAGGTTGCATCGGGAATTTCTCCGCATCCGAATCGCCAAGGATTTCCAATTTCTTCACCTGAATCTCGAATTTTTGTCCAGCACCTTTGCTTTCCACCAATTCTCCGGTTACCGAAACCGAAGCTCCAGTCGTAATTCTTTTCAAAGTTTCTTCCGGCGTGTTCTCAAAATCAACCACACACTGAATATTATGAATCGTCGAACCGTCGTTCAACGCGATAAATTGATTATTTCTAAAAGTTCTAACCCAACCTTTTGCATTTACTTCGTGAAGCGTCTGTGTACTGTTTAATAAGTCTTTAACTTTTGTGTGTTTCATTTTTATAAAATTTTAATCGAATGCAAATATATAGTTTTTGATAGTATTTTTTAGGAGCTTTTTATTTCATCAGTTCGCTTCGCTCGTGTCCCGCTATCCGTTACAATACTATCGGGGCTAGGCAAGTCAAATGGCTTGATAATTTAAAGGAATCTGCTTTTAAGCCACAGATTACATTCATTCGTACAGATTTTTGTTTCTATAGAAAAATCATTTTCTTTTAATCTGTGGCAGGTAAAATGATTTCAGTATAAATAATCTGTGAATCTGGGGCTATTACTTTTTATTATCCAAATCATCAATCTCAGCATCTGTATATTCCCTAAGTCGGATGTTAGGTTCAGGTAAATCCTGGGCATTTGCCAAACGTTTGTTCATTGTCAATACCAAAGCCGGCAACAGCATCAGGTTCGAAAGCATTCCGAAGCACAAGGTGATCGAAACCAATCCACCCAGGGCAATCGTACCGCCAAAACTCGACAACATAAACACCGAAAACCCAAAGAACAATACAATCGAAGTGTAAAACATACTCAATCCCGCATCATTAAAAGTCGCATAAACCGATTTTTTGATCTTCCAATTGTTGTTTCTCAACTCTTCACGGTATTGCGAAAGGAATCGCACAGTATCATCCACCGAAAGTCCAAATGCAATTCCAAAAACCAATATGGTAGAAGGCTTCAGCGGAATGCCAAAATAACCCATAATTCCAGCTGTCATCATCAAGGGCAACAAATTCGGAATCAAGGCCACCAGTATCATCTTGAACGAACGGAACATAAATCCAATCAGTAAGGCTGTCAAGAAAAAAGCAAATGCCAGCGAAGACAAAAGGTTGTCCAATAAATAATTTGTTCCTCTTTGAAAAACCAATGATTTTCCAGTAATGCTCACGTCATACGAATCTTTCGGGAAAATTTCATCCGCAATCTTTCGGATAGAAGCCTCAATTGCAGGCAGGTTTTCGCCATTATCATCACGCATATAAGTCGTGATCCGTGCTACCTGTCCGCTTTCATCCACATAGCTTTTCAATACATTTTCCTTGCTGTCTTTCGCAGTATTTTTTACGTAGCTCAAAATAAAAGCCTGTTCCTGAGAGGATGGCAAGGCAAAATATTCAGGATTTCCATTATAATAAGCCTGTTTGGCATATTTAACCAGATTCACCACCGAAATAGGTTTCGACAATCCATTGATATTTTGAATTTTAGTTTCAAAATCTTCCATCCTTCTCAAGGTCGAAAGTTTCATGACACCTTTTTTTCGCTTGGTGTCAATTACGATTTCCAAAGGCATGATTCCGTCAAATTCATCTTCAAAAAACACAATATCCTGGAAGAATCGGGTCTTTTTCGGCATATCTTCGATAATGCTTCCCGTAATTCTCATTTTCATGACACCCACGATACTCAATAAAAGCAAAACCGAAACAACAGCATAGATCTTGGTGCGATTGGTTTTTACATTGCGCAGAATCCAATCCATGAAACGCCTTACGGATCCTCGATCAAGGTGTTCCAAATGACGCTCTACAGGAGCCGGAATATAACTGTGGAAAATAGGAATAACAAAGAGGCAAAGGAAGAACAAGGCAAAAATATTGATTGCAGTAACGATTCCAAACTCAATCAACAATTGATTGTTGGAAGTCACAAAAGTTCCAAATCCTATGGCAGTTGTTACGTTCGTAATCAAGGTTGCCATACCGATTTTGGTTGTCACACGTTGCAACGCTTTCGCTTTATTCTTATGAACCTTGTACTCCTGGTGGTATTTGTTGGTCAGGAAGATGCAGTTCGGGATCCCAATAACGATAATCAACGACGGAACCAAAGAAGTCAGGATCGTAATCTCATAATTGAACAATCCTAAGATGCCGAACGACCACATTACGCCAATGATCACAATAATAATTGAGATTAAAGTAGCCCTGAAACTTCTAAAGAAGAAATAAAATAACAGCGAAGTAACGAGTAAAGAAGCGCCTATAAAAAGTCCGATTTCTCCCTTGATGGTTTCGGTACTCATTGTCCTGATATAGGGCATTCCCGAAATATGCAGGTTCACCTTGCTTTCCTGTTCAAACTTCTCAATAGCTGGATTTAAGATTTCAAGTACAAAATCTTTACGCTCAGCGGTATTCACAATCTTTTTATCCAAATAGATGGCACCACGGATTGTTCCTGTTTTTTTGTTGAACAGCAGGCCTTCGTAAAAAGGCAGGTCGCTTCGTAATTCTTCCACTTTTCCGGAAAGATAGTCAGCGTCTTTCGTTTTGGAATGATCTAGGAAAGGTTTTAATTCAAAGGTCTGAAGTGAGTCGTTCTTCTGCAATTGCTTCAAATTGTCAATGCTCAGGACCAGATCAACCGATTTGTTTTTTTGAAAATCCTGCATCATCCTGCTCCATTTTTCAAAAGCTTCAGGAGTAAAAAGCGAATCATTTTTAGAGCCAATGATGATCAGATTTCCCTCTTCGCCAAATTTTTCGAGAAAGGCCTTGTATTCGATGCTGGCAATTTCATCATCAGGTAAAAGATTGGCTTCCGTATAGGTGAACTTTATATTCTTCCATTGCAGAGCCAAAAAAATGGTGATCAAAACTACCGATACAAGAATGATTATTCTGTTACGAAGAACCAATCGTGCCAAAAGCGCCCAAAAACCCAAACTAAACCACTTAACCATCATCAAAATTTAAGGGTGCAAAGGTAGTTAAAACGTCACTTTTTTCAGGTTCTTTAGCTGTGAAATAAAGTTTTCTTGTGTTAATTTTAACATTGGGATTAAATTTACATTACGCTTTTTTTTCTTTGATAAATTTATATATTTGGTTTTTGCATCTTTGTAGGAAAATAAAAATAATTTTGGAAGTGTACATTTATGAAGAACTATAAAAATTCTATATTCTATGTAACCACTGTTGCCGGATTTTCAATGCTGATTTTCTGGGTTCTTTCTAAAGGAAAATTCCTCGAAGACGGCAGGGAAATAGTTTCCGCAACGTCGGCAAAAGACCATTGGGATGAATTTTTAGATTCAATGATGCACAGCCTCAAAGAACCTCTAGCAATCTTATTGCTTCAAATTATTTCCATCATATTAGTAGCCAGGTTCTTTGGCTGGATGTTCAGGAAAATTGGACAGCCTTCTGTAATTGGTGAAATGGTTGCAGGAATTGTCCTTGGGCCTTCGTTGGTTGGACTGTATTTTCCTGAGTTTTTCGAAAATTTATTTCCTGTAGCTTCACTCGGAAATTTAAAGTTCCTCAGCCAGATCGGATTGATTCTTTTTATGTTCGTCATCGGAATGGAATTGGACTTGAAAGCCTTAAAGAATAAGGCCAATGATGCAGTAGTGATCAGCCACGCGAGTATTATTTTTCCGTTTACGCTTGGAATTTCTCTGGCCTATTTTATCTATACACATTTTGCACCGGACGGAGTCGAGTTTTTATCATTCGCCTTGTTCATAGGGATTTCCATGAGTATTACGGCTTTTCCCGTTTTGGCAAGGATTGTCCAAGAACGTGGCATCCATAAAACCAAATTGGGAACTATTGTTATTACGTGTGCCGCTGCAGACGATATCACGGCTTGGTGTATTTTGGCAACGGTTATTGCGATTGTAAAGGCGGGTTCATTCGTAAGCTCATTGTACGTTATTGCTTTGGCAATTGCCTACGTTTTCCTGATGCTCAAAGTGGTCAGGCCCTTCTTGGCAAGAGTCGGACAATTGAAAAATTCACGCCAGAGTTTGAGCAAGCCGGTTGTTGCCATTTTTCTTTTAACGCTTATTGTTTCGGCGTATACGACAGAAATTATAGGTATTCATGCTTTATTTGGAGCTTTTATGGCGGGTGCGATCATGCCCGACAGTGCAAAATTCAGGGCCATTTTTATAGAAAAGGTCGAAGATGTTTCGGTGATCATCCTTTTGCCGTTGTTCTTTGTTTTTACAGGATTACGGACAGAAATCGGACTCATCAGCGATCCCGAATTGATGAAGATGACAGGATTGATCATTGCGGTTGCCGTAATCGGAAAATTTTTGGGAAGTGCCATTGCGGCAAAATTTGTAGGACAGAATTGGCGCGATAGTCTGACCATCGGAGCGTTGATGAACACAAGAGGTTTGATGGAATTGATCGTATTGAACATCGGGTTGGATCTGGGAGTTCTATCACCAGAAATATTCACTATGATGGTGATTATGGCCTTGGTTACTACGTTTATGACGGGGCCGGCTTTGGATCTGATCAACTTTATATTCAAAACCAAAGATGTGATTGTTCCTGAGGAAGTTCGAAAAGTAGACAAATACAAGATACTTTTTTCTTTTGGAAATTCTGATAGGGGAAAGTCACTTTTGCGTTTGGCCAACAGTTTTGTGAAGAAAGAAAACACGGAATCTATAGTAACGGCTATGCATCTTACCTCAAGTAACGAACTTCATACATTTGATTTGGAAGAGCAGGAAAAGAAAAGTTTTACACCGATAATTGCCGAATCTAAAAACTTGGATCAAAAGATTGTGACTTTATTTAAAGCTTCAAACGACATCAATACCGATATTGCGGACATAGCCAATCAAGGTGATTATGATTTATTATTGGTGGGTCTGGGCCAATCCATTTTTGAAGGGACTTTACTTGGAAAGGTATTGGGATTTACCACAAGGATCATCAATCCGGATCGGCTGATCGATAAATTTATTGGCAAAGAAGGCCTTTTTGAAAACTCTCCTTTTGATGAAAGGACACGTCAAATTATTGCCAATAGTAAAATGCCAGTTGGAATTCTGGTCGATAAGGATCTGAAATGCCCGAATAAGGTTTTTATGCCGATTTTCAGTAAAGATGATGTGTTTCTGATTGATTATGCGGAGAAATTGGTTTACAATAATGATTCGCATATTACCTTCATCGATCCGAATGAGGCGATTGTAAGTAATGAAGAAATCCACGAAAGAATCAGCGAAATCGAACAAAATAACCCAAGTTCTACTAAAATGGGAGAGCGAATCATAAAAAAAGATTTTCTAAAAGACCAGGATATCATGATCATCAGCCTCGAAAGCTGGAAAAAACTGATCGATACCCAGAGTATCTGGCTGACAAATATTCCTTCGGTTTTGATTATTAAACCTTAGGATAATTTAGGAATAAGATCACATTTGAAAACCTGTCGTACAAATACCCGGCAGGTTTTTTTGTTTTCAGTTTTCATTAATTTAGAAATGTCTACTTTTGAAAATCTTTTTTTGTAGATGATATGAATGACGGTACTGTTTTTATTTTATTGCTGATCCTAGTCCTGGTACTCGCTGTTGCAGTTTGCTGGCTGGTTTACCAATTGTTTCAATCTGAAAAGAAGAAAGCAAGGGCGGAAGAAAAATTCTATCTTTTGGAAATGAAAATAAACGATCTCCAATTGGAAACCTTGGAATCAAAACTCAATCCGCATCTTTTCAAGAACATATTGAACTCGATCCAATCACACGCGTATCAGACCTATTTTGCTTTGGATAAATTGGCAAATGTGTTGGATTATATATTGTATGAGAGCCAGAAAAAACTTGTTTCGCCAAAAGAAGAAATAGAGTTTGCAATGAATCTGATTGAAATCAATAAGATCAAAGTCAGTCCGCTTTTCGAGCTGAATATAAAGACAAAGATCAAGGAGAGTGAACCGCTTTTTGAGCAGAATTTAATTGCACCACTCATTTCGATTGATTTGATTGAAAATGCCTTTAAACATGCCGATTTGCAAAGTGCCGATGCCTTTATCTCGGTTTTGTTCGAGTTCAAGGACAATTGCTTTTACCTGACGGTTTCCAATAAGATTTCTGAAAAGAAGGCGCTCAAGAAGGAACGAAGCGGTATCGGTTCGACCACTTTGGAACAAAGATTGAAAATCATTTACAAGAACAACTTCAAACTTGATAAGTTTGTAGAAGACAACGTTTATATTGCCCACCTAAAAATAGACTTACTTGAATACAAGGCTCAGATGCTTACTGATAGATGACGAATTGCCAGGATTGATGTACCTGAAGATGCTGTGCGAACAGATTCCGGATTTGGAGATCGTAAGGACTTTCAACGATCCGGAAAAATTGATTCGCGAAATGCCTTCCTTGAATTTTGACCTGTGCATTACCGATATTGAAATGCCGGGAGTTGATGGCTTGCATCTTGCAGAAGCACTGAAGGATAAGTTGATCATTTTCATAACAGCCTACAAGCACTATGCCGTCGATGCCTTTGATTTGAACGCCGTGGATTACATCACAAAACCAGTAAAAAAAGAACGTTTGGAAGTGGCGGTTGAGAAAGCCAGGGGGCGTATGGATCGGAAAACAGAAGCAAGGAATTCGATGCAGGCCAATACGGACAAAGGAAGGTCGATTGTGTATTTTGATACTGTTGTTTATATAAAAACGGCTGCGATTGATAGTCGTGATAAGGAAATCTTGTTGGATGATGGAAGTTTGTTGTTGTTGAAGAACATTAATTTCAAGACACTTTTGGAAGAGCTTCCCGCTAATGATTTTTGCAGGATCAATAAAAAAGAAATCATTGCCTTGAATCAGGTAAGTTTTTTCAGCCATAATGAAATCACGCTTTCACAACGCGGCCAAAACGAAAAGAAAATTACACTTTCAGTAAGCGAAATTTACCGTTCTGATTTCTTGGCAAAGGTAAAAATCTAACTCATTACAAAATTTTGCCGTCTTATTACATCAGGCTGAAATTAGATTTCGGATCATTTTTTTTCCAGTAAATCACTTCCCATATTTGCGCCAAATTTCATACTAAACACAAAGCAAATATGAAAAACTTTAAAAATACCTTTTTCTATATCGCCATTATCAGCGTTTTTTCAAGTCTGATGTATTGGGTCATAAGCAAAGGAAAAGTACTTGAAGCGGGTAGAAATATCGTTACCGATCGGGTTGAAAATGGTCATTGGAATGATTTTATAGAATCGATGGTCCATAATTTAAAACATCCGCTGGCCATCCTGCTGGCTCAGATTGTGGCCATTATTTTGGTAGCCCGGTTTTTTGGTTGGGTTTCTAGAAAAATAGGACAGCCAAGTGTGGTGGGAGAAATTGTGGCAGGTATTGTGCTCGGGCCTTCATTGGTTGGAATGTATTGGCCTGAATTTTCAGCAATGCTGTTCCCAAAAGAATCAATGGGCAACTTGCAATTCCTAAGCCAGATAGGGCTTATCCTTTTCATGTTTGTTATTGGTATGGAATTGGACCTGAAAGCCTTGAAAAACAAAGCACACGATGCAGTTGTCATCAGCCATGCGAGTATTATTATTCCGTTCTCGCTGGGATTGGGGTTGGCTTATTTCATCTATCAATCTTTTGCCCCTGAGGGAATCGAATTTATTTCATTCGGATTATTTTTGGGTATCGCAATGAGTATCACTGCTTTTCCCGTCTTGGCACGTATTGTCCAGGAACGGGGCATTCATAAAACACGTCTAGGAACCATTGCCATTACTTGTGCCGCGGCAGATGATATCACGGCTTGGTGTATCTTGGCAGCGGTAATTGCTATTGTTAAGGCCGGTTCTTTTGTAAGTTCCCTTTATATCATTGGTTTGGCCTTGGTTTATGTCTTGGTAATGCTCAAAGTGGTACGTCCATTCCTGAAAAGGGTTGGAGATTTGAAATCCACCCGTGAAAGTTTGAGCAAACCTGTTGTGGCGATCTTCTTTCTGACCTTGCTGTTGTCTTCTTATGCTTCAGAGATTATTGGAATCCATGCCTTGTTTGGTGCTTTTATGGCGGGAGCGATTATGCCAGAAAGCGGTAAGTTCCGTAATATTTTTATCGAAAAGGTAGAAGACGTCTCGGTTGTCATCATGCTTCCTTTGTTTTTCGTTTTTACAGGATTAAGGACTCAGATAGGTTTGCTGAACGACCCTTCTCTTTGGAAAATTACCGGCCTGATCATTCTTGTTGCAGTAGTAGGCAAGTTTTTCGGAAGTGCCTTGGCGGCAAAATTTGTTGGCCAGAGTTGGAAAGACAGCCTTTCGATTGGTGCTTTGATGAACACCCGTGGATTGATGGAATTGGTCGTTCTTAATATCGGATATGACTTGGGGGTATTGTCTGCCGAAATATTCACGATGATGGTCATTATGGCATTGGTTACCACTTTTATGACGGGGCCTGCTTTGGATCTGATCAATTATGTGTTCAAATCGAAATCAGAAAATGTTCCTGGAGCGATAAGCAACAAGAATAAATTTAAGATACTGCTTTCCTTTGGCGATGCCGAAAAAGGAAAAATTTTATTGAAGATAGCCAACAGCCTTTCGAAAAAGCAGGAAAGCAGTACGATGATTACGGCAATGCACTTGTCTTTGAGTTCGGAACTTCACTCTTTCGATGTCAAGGATTACGAAAGGGAAACATTTCTTCCCGTGATTTCAGAGTCTGAACATTTGAATCAGAACATCAATACTTTATTTAAGGCTTCGAATGATATTGATTCGGATATTGTGGAAACAGCAAATCAGGGCGAATACGATTTGTTGTTGATTGGCCTTGGACAATCTATTTTCGTAGGGACATTGCTTGGAAAAGTATTAGGATTTACAACGAGAATCATCAATCCGGATCGTTTGATTGATAAGTTTACCGGAAAGGAAGGCCTGTTTGATAATTCCCCTTTTGATGAAAGGACAAGGCAGATAGTGGCCAAAAGTAAAATGCCGGTAGCGATTTTGGTAAATAAGGATTTGGAGAATATTGATACTGTTTTCCTGCCGATCTTTTCAAGCGAAGATGCTTTCCTGATAGGCTATGCACAAAAATTAATCCATAATAACGGATCCCAAGTTACAGTCCTCGATGCCGATGGACATATAAAAAGCAACCATGGAATCAAGGAAAATATTCGTTCAATTGAGCAGAATGCACCCAATCACATTATGGTGACAACGGATAAGACGATGAAGAAAGAGTTTCTAGACCAGCAGGATTTGATGATTATCAGTTTGGAAAGCTGGAAGAAATTGGTCGATTCTCACAGCACTTGGCTCAACAATACCCCATCGGTACTTATTATAAAGCCTTAATTATGAATTCAGTTTTTATTAGAAAGGCACTGCTGTTATCGGCAGTGCTCTTTTCTTCTGTTGTGCTTTCTCAAACTCAAGATGAAGTAAAAAAGGAAAACCCTACAGTAGATTTCGCCTTGGAAGGAAGGATTGGTGTTGCTGTCGGTGATAAGGCTGTCGGAATAAATGTAGGTGGCCCAAGCCTAAAACTCAAGTTGAATGGTTTTAAAATTGGTGTGGGCGCTTTTCCTTCGCTATTGGTTTTGGATGGTGATGCGGCACCAAGATTGTCCGTTTCTCCTATCATTGAATATAAAAAATGGATGCTGATTACACCTTATTATGGCTATGATGCTGAAAAGAAAATGATTTGGACGTTCGGAATTGGCTACAAATTCAAATAATTATAGGCCCAAGTCCAATACAAAATTTAACTTTATAGAAATATTGTCTTCAAAACGAAGCAACTGATTTGGCCCATATCGGTAAAATCCGGACAGCCCGAAGCCTTTGAAGATCTGGTTCAGTTCTATTCCAGATTCAAAATAACCCTTGTCCAATGTTTTGTAGCCAATCCCAAGATGCTGTTCCGGTTTTTCCATGTTTCCCCACGCGGCTCTTGAAACCAGGACCAAAGAAGGTTTTACCTTTCCAAACAATTTAACACGCTTGAAGGCATGCTTTAATTGGAAAAATGCATATTGGCTTGAGAAAAACTCATTAAAATACATTGTTTCCAAGCTGTTTTTTCCAGCAATGGTAATACGCTGGATAATGTTGTCTTTCGTCAAGCTATTTGGCGCAGTATTGTAAAGATGCGTCAACGGAACATCGCCAAAGGCATATCCAAATTCGGTATAGATGGCTGTTTTTTGACCGTTCAGATACTTCTTTTGAAACTCGGCTCTGATGTCAATTTTTCCAAAATCAAAATCATTTTGCATCACATCAGGTAATGATTTCGTAAACTGGAAAGTAAACTTTGGGTAGCGCTTGTCTATTTCCAATTTACCGCTAGGCGTTTGCATAAAATCACTAAAAGGGTTCCACTGCAACGAAACCATTGCCGTTGTCATATTATAGGAACTATAAGAACGCCCGTTTGCATTGTATACATAGGCAAATTGTGGCTCAATATAGCTTTGTGTAATCTGCCAGATGCTCTCCGTTTTAGGGATAATTTTGGTTTCGATATAAGCACGCCAGGTTTTATGGCTGTAAAAGGTGCTCAAGTTGATAGGCCGAGGATCGTATATTTTAAAGACACGCTTGTCGATTGAAAATGACGTACTCGCAATTTCGCGAATATCTTCGGTATAGGATCCGCCAATCCACGAGTTGGAAAATTTTCCAACCCTAAAAGCAGCGCCAGCACTGTATTTGATTTCTTCATCTTTCAAACCATAGGCGGCATATCCGTCAAGGCGGAATTTGTCGGATAATTTCTCATTGGTAATACCACCGAGACCAAATCGAAAACCTTCATAATTATTGTATTTGATGAGGTAGCGCAAATCCATATCGAAAAAACCTAAGGGAACATAACCGTTCAGTATTCTCCGTCCAATGTTTAATTTTCGCTCGATACCTTGCTTGATGACAATGCTGTCCAAGGTCACATACGTTTGCTTGGCGCGTAAATCCAAGCTGTCTTTTCGGTAGCGGTTCCAAAAAGATTCTTCTTTCTTGATCGCATCATCCTTTATATGGATTGCAATGGCGGGTTTTTTGATAGACAAGGGAACGTCAAATTCAAAATCAAAATGATTGGATTCCGAAATCAGATAAACAAAATCCGAAGTCACTTTATCTTTCGCAGTAGATTTTGAATCATCCAAGTCGCCTTCAAATTGAATCTGACCGCCTAAAATCTTGATGTTTTCGCTGTTGTTACCCTTTACAATCTTGAACGTTTTGCCTTTGGGAAACCACAAATCGCTGTCTGGGAGGTATTCATATTCGTGGATGCCACTTACATCGATAATGTTTTTAACCCTGAAAATTGCCTTGGCAACAGCATTGTTTTTTTGATCGATGTATAAAACACCGTGAAGACCGTTCTTCTTGGAACGTTTTTTATTCTTAAAGAAAATGACATATAAGTCACGTCCTTGGATTCTTACAGTATCCAACATTTTAAACGAATATTGTCTCAATGCATCATTTGCCAACGGACCGTCATAGCGGTTTTCTAATAATTCATATTTAGAATCATAAACGGAAAAGGATTGCAACTGCAAGCCAATCAATTCATAAATAGGTTGCTTGAAGCCGGCCATTTTTGTTGCCAGTACATATTCCTTGAAGTTCTTTCCGTCAAACTGATATTGCGATACTTTTTCAGTTTGATAGATGTGTTGTTTGGAGATGATTTTTTTGAATTTATAATCAGTCGAATCTAATTTTACAAATTTACGAATGCCTTTGTTGGTTACAAAAATCGAGTCCAAAGTCCCGCTGATAGAGTCGGGGTTTGCAGTAATGGTAGCCCTATTATAAGATTTAAATTGAAAGCTTCTTAGCTTTTTTTGAGGATTGTTCTGATCCTTTAAAGCGATTGATTTCTTAATGATGGCAATGGCAGGATTTTCTCCAATGGCAATTTCTTCTAAACTTTCCGACTTTGGCGAAAGCTGGACAGTGAAATTTTTCTTTCCCTCGGTTGCAATTTCTTTTTTGTGATAGCCAACATAGGATATTGTAAAAGTAAGAATCGGTTCTTTGCTTTCGATATCGAATTTGCCGTCAACGTCGGTTATTTCGAAACCATTTTTTGAAGAAATAGAAGCAAATGGAAGTGGTTTATTCGTCGCTTCATCCCGCACAACTCCCGTTATTTGAAATTGGGCTTGAACCGAAAACGATAAAAGGAAAAAGAATAAAACGATTTGCTTCATAGGGTTATGTACCAAACGAATAAAATACAAATTTGTTACACAGAACAAAAGTAAGTTAGTTGCATAAAAAAATCCACTCTTTTAAGTGGATTTTAATATTTATTAAGTTTAAAACTTAAACCTTCATAATTTCAGCTTCTTTCACAGCCAAAAGCTCATCAATTTTTTTGATATAGCTGTCCGTCAATTTTTGAACATCTTCCTCGGCTTTTTTGCAGATATCTTCAGAAGTTCCGTCTTTTTCCTGTTTCTTGATGTCAGTATTAGCGTCTTTACGAGCATTTCTGATCCCGATTTTTGCATCTTCGGCTTCTGCTTTGGCTTGTTTGGCCAAATCACGACGACGTTCCTCCGTCAATGGTGGAACACTGATGATGATTACGTCTCCATTGTTCATAGGATTGAAACCAATATTGGCAATCTGGATTGCTTTCTCAATCGGCTGAATCATGTTTTTTTCAAACGGTTGGATGGTAATAGTTCTAGCGTCAGGAACACTGATTTTAGAAACTTGCGAAAGGGAAGTCTGTGATCCATAATAATCCACAAAAACACTTCCTAACATTGCTGGAGATGCTTTTCCTGCACGGATGTTCAAGAATTCTTTCTCCAAATGCGCAATAGAACCTACCATAGATTCCTTTGTGCTGTCTAATATAAATTCAATTTCTTCAGTCATTTTTTTACTTGTTATCGGTTGTTAGTTTTCGGTTTTGTGAGTCACTGAACACTGATTACTGAAAACTAAATGTTTACTACTGTTCCAATATTTTCGCCTTCGCAGATTTTCAATAGGTTCCCTTTCTTGTTCATATCAAAAACCAAAATAGGCAATTCATTTTCTTGGCTCAACGTGAAGGCTGTTGTATCCATTACATTCAATCCTTTTTTAAGAACATCTTCAAAAGAAATGTAATCGAATTTTGTAGCCGTTGGGTCTTTTTCAGGATCCGCCGTGTAAATACCGTCGACTCTCGTTCCTTTCAGGATCACATCTGCATTAATTTCCACACCACGTAAAACGGCTGCAGTATCGGTTGTAAAGTAAGGATTTCCAGTTCCGGCTCCAAAGATTACGATTCTTCCTTTTTCAAGGTGGCGAACCGCTCTTCTCTTGATGTAAGGTTCTGCAATCGCTTCAATTTTTAAAGCTGTTTGCAAACGAGTCAGCATTCCTTTGTCTTCAAGAGCTCCTTGCAATGCCATTCCGTTGATGATGGTGGCCAACATTCCCATATAATCGCCTTGAACACGGTCCATTCCGTTACTTGCTCCAGCAACTCCTCTAAAGATATTTCCTCCGCCAATTACAATTGCAATCTGTACGCCTTTGTCGTGGATTTGCTTGATATCGTTAGCATATTCGGCCAATCTCGCAGGATCGATTCCGTATTGACGATCGCCCATTAACGCTTCACCACTTAATTTTAAGAGTATTCTTTTGTACTTCATCTTTACTTTTTAGTTGAGTTGTGCAAATATAGTTATATTCTGTTTTTTAGAAATATAGTTTTCAGAAAAATATAGATTCGTTTTTTTGATTTAATTTTGCAACTCAAATTTTGATTATGAACGATATAATTAAGGAAAGCCTTGAAAGAAGTTTTTCCTATTCACAATATAGAACTATGGTTTCGAATTTGCTTCAAGAAGGGAAATCATCTGGAAATACGCAATCAGACGATTTATTGCATTACAGCCTTTTGAACGAAACGAGAATGAATCGTCTGGAAAAAACGATTAAGATTTCTGATGAAAATCTATTGAAATTAAAAAATCTGAATAAAGAATATATGTGGTTGGTCATTTCGGAAGGTTGGTGTGGCGATGCGGCTCAACTGCTACCCATATTCAACAAGATGGCGGATGTTTCGGACAATGTAGAATTGAAAATTGTCTTCAGAGATGAAAACGAAGCCTTGATGAATTTGTTCCTTACGAATGGCGGAAAGTCCATTCCGAAAATAATTATTTTGGATAAACATACTTTAAATGTAATTGCAGATTGGGGACCAAGGCCGTCTGGAGCGACAAAATTAATGAAGGACTATAAAGAGAAATTTGGTGTTATCGATGAAACCATCAAAACCGAATTGCAATTATGGTATTTGCACGATAAGGGGATTTCTACTCAGAATGAAATTCTAAACCTTTTATAATTAAGAATTAGCTTCAGATAGTTTAGTGATTTGTTCTACAAATGTTTCAGGAGAAACACCATTTTCAACATTGTAATCGCCAATTTTTGTCCGTCTTAAAGCCGTTAAATGAGAACCCGATTCCATTGCTTTTCCGAAATCAAATGCCAAAGAACGGATGTAAGTTCCTTTACTGCATTTTACTCTGAAATCAATTTCAGGAAGCGCTATTCTTGTGATTTCAAATTCGTAGATAGTGGTTTTTCGGGATTGGATTTCAACTTCTTCACCCGCACGCGCGTGTTCGTATAAACGTTTTCCGTCTTTTTTAATGGCAGAAAAAATAGGCGGAACCTGGTCAATCTCGCCCAAAAATTGTTTTACCGTTTGATGAATCAAATCTTCATTGATATGAGAAGTTGGAAAAGTCTGATCGATTTCGGTTTCCAAATCGTAGGATGGAGTAGTGGCGCCAATATAAAAAGTACCCGTATATTCTTTCGCCTGACCTTGAATTTCAGAGATACTCTTGGTGAATTTCCCAGTACAAACAATCAACAATCCGCTTGCCAAGGGGTCTAAAGTTCCAGCATGACCAATCTTGAATTTCTTTGGAAGTCCGGCTTTGTTGATTAAGGTATATTTCAATTTATTAACCGCTTGAAAGGATGTCCAATGCAAGGGCTTGTCAATCAATATAACCTGTCCATCGTGATATTCTTGTGCTGTCAATTCGAATTATTTTAAGTAGATGAAGTACACCAAAAGCAAGCTTCCAGCCACAATTCGGTACCAACCCCAAGGTTTGAAACCGTATTTTTTGATGACACCGATGAAGAATTTTATCGCAATAATCGAAACAATAAACGCTATGACATTGCCAATTAGAAACAGTTTCAAATTCTCACCGTTTTGCATCAATAATTCATATCCTTTTAATTGTGATTCGTGGTACGTCTTTAGAAAAACCGAATAACACGTAACCGCCAACATTGTAGGAACCGCCAAAAAGAAAGAGAATTCAGCCGCAGTCTGTCGCGTCAAACCTTGTTGCATTCCACCAATAATCGAAGCGGCAGAACGGCTTGTTCCCGGCATCATTGCCAAACATTGCCAAAAGCCAATTGTCACGGCTTTCTTGATGCTAATTTCTTCTTCGCTGGTAACCGTTGGATTTTGAAAATATCGGTCGATAAAGAGCAATACAAAACCGCCTAAAATCAATACAATCGCAATCGGGATAGGATTTCCTAAAACCGCATCGATATAATCGTCAAAGATATAGCCTAGAATTAAGGCAGGAACAACAGCACACGCCAATTTGATGTAGAAATTGAATTTGCTGAAGTCAAAAAACTTCTTCCAGTACAAAACTACCACAGCCAAAATGGCTCCAAACTGAATAGAAACCTGAAATAATTTTGTGAAATCGTCCTCCTGAATACCAAAGAAAGAACTCGTAAAAATCATGTGTCCGGTTGAAGAAACAGGAATATATTCCGTCAAACCTTCTACAATTGCAATAAGAATCGCTTGTATTAAATCCATATAATAAGTTGTGATTAGCGAATGAACTAATTAGAAAATGCGCTAATTCGCTAATTTTTTTTTGGGTTCTTTAAAATAGCGTAAATCGTAATTCCAAAACCAATCAATACCGTCGTAGGCGCTAATCTGATTCTTCTGAAATTAAAGATATCCTCGCTAAAAACTGCCGGATCTTCCGAACCTCCGCCCGACATCAAGATGAAGCCTAGTGTAATAACAGCAAGCCCAATCAATAAAATCTTATAATTTACCTTCTCAAAAAGAAACTCGTTCTGTGGTTTATTTTCCATTTGTATATTTTTTAAATCTTAAATCTGAAGTCTAAAATCTGCAATCTAAAATTAATAAAGATCGTCCGTTCTCAAGTTCAAAAATCGTTGCGTTGCAAAGAACGTACTGATCCAAGTAATCAAAATCCCAACCAAAAGCACGCCAAGTAAAATCGCTCCTGTCATCAATTGGTCTTCCAGGATTTCCAAATCAGGATAATTGGTGTCAATATAATATAAGGTTGCAATCAAGGCCAAAATCGCCAAAACCGAACCGATAATTCCCAATCGAATACTTCTCCAGATAAAAGGTTTTCTAATAAACGACTTCGTAGCCCCAACCATCTGCATCGTTTTGATGATAAAACGGTTCGAGTAAATCGACAAACGCATCGAGCTGTTGATCAATAAAACCGCCACCAAAGCCAAAAATCCGCTGATGCAAAGGATGTAAAAACTCACTTTCTTGATGTTGTCGTTCACTAAATTCACCAATTGTTTGTCGTACACCACATCCGAAACCATTTCGTTGCTTCTCAAACGGCTTTCGATTTTTGCAATACTGTCGTTCACGATGTAGTCGGCTTTCAAATGCAAGTCAAATGAATTCTGCAACGGATTCGCACCCAAAAACGTCATGAAATCTTCCCCAATAACATCCTTGTGCATTTTCGCCGCCTCTTCCTTCGTTACATAATCGTGCGACAAAACAAATCGCGCCGATTTCATTTCATCGTCAAAAGCCTTGATAATCGTGTCGTTGGCTTCGTTTTTCATAAAAACCGTCATCACAATCGTTTCCTTGAAATCGTCCGAAAGCTTTTTAGAATTTACAACAAACAAACCCAAAATCCCCAACAGGAATAGCACCAAGAAAACACTTAAAACAACCGAAAAATAAGAAGAAAGCAGTCTGCGTTTTTGAAATTTATCGTAAGAAGAACTCATCTATATAATAATTTTTGGTAAAAATAATAAAGAATTTCTTTAAACACAGTTTATAACGCTCAAAGTTTCAACTTTCATACAATAAACGTAAATTTGCCACCTCGAATTGATTTTTTTTGTATAGAGTCATTCCTAAAGCTTTTAAAAATGATTTTGAAAGACACGTGTTTGAAATTCAAATAAAGCACGTGTGCAAAATATTTTCTTATATTTGTTCTCAAATTGAATTATAATGAATACAAAGTTAACCTTGACAATAGAGCAAGAACTGATACAGAAAGCGAAGGATTATGCCAAGCAAAAAAACCGCAGCTTATCGGATATAATTGAGAACTATTTAAAGATTCTTACGAAAGAAGAAAAGAAAGAAAGTTCAAAATTATCGCCAGTTGTAAAGTCTTTAAAAGGATCATTTAAAATGCCAGCAGATTTTGATTACAAAGAAGAATTGAAAAATAGGCTAGAGCAAAAATACCTATGATGGATACTGTTTTAATAGATACAGATGTGATTCTAGATTTCTTTTTTGATCGGGAACCATTCGTAGAATACGCAACCGAAGTTTTCTTGCTATCTGAAAATGGAGCTATCAAAGCTTATACCACGCCAGTGATCATCTCAAATGTTTATTATCTTTTAAGGAAGGTAGCAAAGCATGAAATCATAATTGAAAAGCTAAAACAACTGCTGACAATTTTAGACATTCTTGAAGTGGATAAAAATGTGATTATTGACTCTTTAAATTCCGGCTTTAAAGATTTTGAAGACGCTCTGCAAAATTTTGCAGCAGTGAATAACGGAACTATAAATATTATCTTGACAAGAAATACAAAAGACTTTCAAAAAAGCGAACTTGCCATTTTTAGCCCAGAAATTTATTTGAAAGAACGAAGCAGTCGCTGATTTTATACCGAGATATTTTAAAACTATAATTTCAACAAACCATAACCGCAAAATCATCGCTCCAATCGGAAACTTTGAACCTTTGCAACTTAGAACCTTAGCAACTCAAAATGAAATACAACCCTAACGAGATAGAAAAAAACTGGCAGAAATATTGGGCCGAAAACCAAACCTTTGCTGCAGAAAATAATTCAGACAAGCCAAAATACTATGTTTTGGACATGTTCCCTTATCCATCCGGAGCCGGATTGCACGTTGGGCATCCACTGGGTTACATCGCTTCTGATATCTATGCGCGATTCAAACGCCACCAAGGTTTCAACGTTTTGCATCCGCAAGGCTACGACAGTTTCGGACTTCCGGCGGAGCAATATGCGATTCAAACAGGACAACATCCTGATAAAACCACGAAGGAAAACATCGCTCGTTATAGAGAACAACTAGACAAAATCGGTTTTTCTTTTGATTGGAGTCGTGAAGTGCGAACTTCAAGCCCAGAATATTACAAATGGACCCAATGGATTTTCATCCAATTGTTCAATTCTTGGTACGATAAAGATGCCGACCAAGCTAGAGACATCAAGACCTTGGTAATGGATTTCGAAGAAAACGGAAACGCAAAAGTAAACGCGGTTTCTGATGATAATATTCCAACTTTCTCAGCCGAAGATTGGAAATCCTATTCAAAAGAAGAACAGGAAAGAATTCTATTAAAATACCGTTTGACGTTCCTTGCTGAAACCGAAGTAAACTGGTGTCCGGCTTTAGGAACCGTACTAGCAAACGACGAAATCGTAAACGGTGTTTCAGAACGTGGAGGACATCCCGTAATCCGCAAGAAAATGACACAATGGAGCATGCGAATTTCTGCCTATGCAGAACGTTTGCTTCAAGGTTTGGATACCATCGATTGGACAGAATCATTAAAAGAAAGCCAACGAAACTGGATCGGAAAATCAGTCGGAGCTTCGGTGACTTTTAAAGTAAAAGATTCGGAATTCGAAAGAAATGCTGTCGATTATATCCTAAGCGGAGACGAAACCAACGACCATGTTATCGAGGTTTTCACCACAAGACCCGACACAATTTTCGGAGTAACGTTCATGACGTTGGCACCAGAACACGATTTGGTTGCCAAAATCACCACTCCAGAACAAAAACAAGCCGTGGAAGCGTATGTTGAAGCAACTGCAAAACGTAGCGAACGCGAAAGAATGGCCGATGTAAAAACCATTTCGGGTGTCTTCACAGGTGCTTATGCCGAACATCCTTTTACCAAAGAAGCGATTCCAGTTTGGATTGGCGATTATGTTTTGGCAGGTTACGGAACCGGAGCCGTTATGGCCGTTCCTTGTGGCGACGAACGCGATTATGCTTTCGCAAAACACTTCAATATTCCTATCGTAAACATATTCGAATTGGATTCCCCTCCTGTGGAGGGGTGCCCGAAGGGTGGGGTGGACTTTGCTTACGGAGAAAAAACCGGATTCAAAATCGATAATTCCGATTTCCTAAACGGATTGAATTACAAGGAAGCCACCAAGAAAACCATTGAAGCGTTGGAAGGGTTGGAGCAAGGAAAAGGAAAAACAAATTACCGTTTGCGTGATGCCGTTTTCTCCCGCCAAAGATATTGGGGAGAGCCGTTCCCGGTATATTATGTAAACGGATTGCCACAGATGATTGAAACCCAACATTTGCCGATTCGCCTTCCGGAAGTGGAGAAATATTTGCCAACCGAAGACGGACAACCGCCTTTAGGAAACGCAACCGATTGGGCTTGGGACACCGTTAATAATACTGTGGTAAGAAATAACTCGATTGATAACGTTACCATTTTTCCTTTAGAATTAAACACTATGCCAGGTTGGGCAGGAAGTTCGTGGTATTGGTTGCGTTATATGGACGCCCACAACAACGACGAATTTGTTTCGGACGAAGCACAAAACTATTGGCAGAATGTCGATTTATACATAGGAGGAAGCGAACACGCCACAGGCCACTTGCTGTATTCCCGTTTTTGGAACAAATTTTTGAAGGACAGAGGTTTTGTCAACCAAGAAGAACCGTTCAAGAAATTGATAAATCAGGGGATGATTTTGGGAATGAGTGCTTTTGTTTATAAATTAAATATCTTAGGATATAATGTTTCTAGTGAAGAGTCTATAGATAATGATTTAGATTTAGAAGTAGATTATTTTAATTTGATTTATATTAGTAAATCTATTAAGAATAATTTGTTGTCGTTAAATCATAAGTTTAACATCCATCAAATTGATTTTGATAATCAATCAAATAATTCTTTTGTATTTTACAATAAAGATTGTATAGTTTTAAATGATTTGAAATTTAATAATGAAGATATAGCAATTTTGGAATCTTTAAAAAATAAATTTATAAAAACATTTGAAGGGAAAGAAGTGTCCTTGGAAATATCAACATTAGAATATCCTAGGCATGCCGATGTCAATCTTGTAAATTCTTCTGATGAATTAGATATTGAAGGTTTCAAAAATCATCCTTTAAACAAAGAGTATAAAGACGCCATTTTCATAACAGAAGAAAACGGCAAATATATCGTCGGTCGCGAAGTAGAAAAGATGTCAAAATCGAAATACAATGTAGTAACTCCAGATGACATCTGCGAAGAATACGGAGCCGACACCTTACGTTTATACGAAATGTTCCTTGGTCCATTAGAACAAGCAAAACCTTGGAACACCGCTGGAATCACAGGTGTTTTCGGATTCTTGAAAAAATTGTGGAAACTCTATTTCGACGAAACCGGAATGATCGTAACCTCAAATCCAGCAAGTCCAGAAGCATTAAAAGCGTTGCACAAAACCATCAAAAAGGTAAACGAAGACATCGAAGGATTCTCTTTCAATACTTCCGTAAGCCAGTTCATGATTGCCGTAAACGAACTGACGGCTTTAAAATGCCACGAGCGTTCGGTTCTAGAGCCACTTGCCATTTTGGTTTCGCCTTATGCACCGCATATTGCCGAAGAATTATGGAAAAGGCTAGGGCATGAGCAAAGTATTTCAACGGCTCCATTCCCTAAATTCAATCCAGAATATCTGGTAGAAAGCAGTAAGGAATATCCGGTTTCGTTCAACGGAAAGATGCGTTTCACGATGACCCTGCCTTTGGATTTAACCAAGGAACAAATCGAGGAAATTGTAATGAAGGATGAACGAACCATCAAACAACTCGATGGAAAGATGCCCAACAAGGTCATCATCGTTCCAGGAAAAATCATCAACCTGGTAGGATAACCATCATTTTTTTCAATTTACATAAACCCTCCGAACCTCAAACTGTAGGTTCGGAGGGTTTCTTATAAATAGTAATATTATGTAGGATTTAAAGCTAAATAATGTGGTAATAAAAAAGCTTTATATGTTATAAAAGCTACGTTATGTGGTTTTAAGAATTACATAATTTGGTAATTGAATATCTTTATGTAGTATAAAAAACTATATTATGTAGTTATAAAAAGATATTATGAAGTTAAAAGACATCATTATGTAGCATTTATAACTACATAATGTATGAATAAAACGTACATAAATCTTTAGAACTCTTGATTTCTAAAATAGTGGGTAAATATTTTTATAATATCTTTAACGCGTGTCAAGATGGCATAAGTTTGCTTTTGGTGTGCAAATTGCTATATTTGAAGAAACAATAAAATCAAAACAAAATGATAGGATATTATATATTAATCGGAGTTATCGCTTTAGTAAGCTGGGCTGTAAGCGCCCGACTGAAGAGTAAATTTGAAAAATATTCAAAAGTAGTATTGCGCAACGGAATGAGCGGTGCCGAAATAGCCGAGAAAATGCTTGCCGACCACGGCATCCGTGATGTAAGAGTAATTTCAACACCAGGACGTTTGACCGACCATTACAACCCGGCCGACAAAACCGTCAACCTGAGCGAAGCCGTTTATAACGAGCGAAACGCCGCCGCAGCCGCAGTTGCCGCCCACGAGGTGGGCCATGCCGTACAGCACGCAACGGCCTATGAATACTTGACAATGCGTTCAAAACTAGTTCCTGTAGTCAACATTTCGTCAGGAATGTCGCAGTGGCTAATTATTGGAGGTCTGATTCTTGGAGCCGCCGCTGGAGCCGGATTTGGCTACTATATCGCCATCGCAGGTCTGGTTTTGATGGCCGTTACCACACTGTTCACCTTTATCACCCTTCCGGTAGAATACGATGCAAGTAACCGCGCCCTTGCTTGGCTAAAAAACAAAAATATGCTCGGACAGCAAGAATATGCCGGCGCCGAAGACGCTCTAAAATGGGCCGCAAGAACCTATCTTGTTGCCGCAATCGGAGCCTTGGCATCGCTATTATATTGGGCACTCCAAGTTTTTGGAGGTTCAAGAGACTAATTTCAGAAAGAAAAAATACAAGAATCCGTTTCGAAAGAAGCGGATTTTTTTTGTGCCATTGCGAGAACAAAGCAATCTCATCAAGTCAATCAGGAGCGAATCGATAGTGTCGGGAGTAAATCCATGTTCCCGCTTTCCGTTCCAATCTTTTTGTTCCGAACCCCGGAACAAAAAGGATTTCCACTACAATCGGGGCTAGTGGGAAACTGTAGGCGCTTTTATAATCGCTTGTAACCAAAACGTAAGTATTCCAATTCCACCATCTTGTCATCCTTTATCCCGAAGCTTCGGGAGAAGGATCTCCGCAAGAAACTCCAAACCATTTCCACAATCCAATAAATCTACAATCTACAATCAAAATTCCCTATATTTACTTTCCAATTTAAATCAAAAACAACTTTTACGTTTCAATAATTTTAAAATGAAAATAAACTCCTTACAAATAGAAATAGACGGCATCGACAAGGAAATCCTCCGCGACCTTATGGAAGATGCCCGAAAACCCATCCTCCAGATCGCCAACAAAATAGGAATCTCTGGTGCGGCAATTCATCAAAGATTGCGAAAATTGGAGCAATCAGGAGTTATATCGGGTTCTAAATTTGTGGTCAACAACAAGGTTTTGGGCTACAGCACGATGGCTTTCGTAGGAATCTATCTTGAAAAGGCGGCCACCAACTTGGAAACGGTACGCGAACTCAAAAAAATTCCCGAAGTGCTCGAATGCCACTACACCACCGGAAACTGGTCGATCCTTATTAAGATAATATGCCTTGACAATGAGCATTTGATGACCTTGCTGAATACAAAAATCCAAGCGATAGAAGGTGTGTCGCGAACCGAAACCTTCATATCATTAGACCAGCAGATTGAACGACAGATTCAATTGTAGATTGAAGATTTTAGATTGTTGAATGAAGATTGCTGATTTTCTTAGATTGTGGAAATGGTTTGTGGAACACATTTCTAAAGCATCATCTACATCCGAAAACTTGTCATCCTGACGAAGGAAGGATCTCACCAAACAAGTCCATAAACCATGATTCAAGTTAGTAGAGCTACTCGCGAAGATCCTTCCTTCGTCAGGATGACAAGATGGTCGAATTGGAGTACTTAGGTTTTGGTTACAAGCGATTATAAAAGTGCTTAGAGTTTCCTCTTAGCCCCGATTGTAGTGGAAATCCTTTTTTTTCCGGGGTTAGGAACAAAAAGATTGTAACGGAAAGCGGGAATATGGAATTACTCCCGGCACTATTCATTCGCTCCTAATTATGCACACAAAAAATCCGCTTCTTTCGAAACGGATTCTGTTTTATGAATATTTTAGATTAGCTCCAATCTTATCGGGATTGTAGCCCACATAAGGCATTGTTTTTTCGTGAAAACGTACGCCAAATTCTTCGAGTTCTTTAAGTATCGGAAGGTAAACTTCCGTGTTCAACGGGAGCTGAACGCCCGGAGTAGTGATTTTTCCGTTGAGGATGAGCAAGGTTGCCATGGCTACTGGCAGTCCAACGGTTTTGGCCATTGCGGTATAGGTTTGGTCTTCGCCGATGCACACCATTTTCGAATCGATCTGTTTTTGCTCGCCGTTTAATTCGTATCCGAATTTGTGGTACATTACAATCATGTCCTTGTCGTCCTTTTCTAAAGTCCAGCTGTCGTTGAGGATTTTTTCGAGGATTTGTGCCGGTGTTGCATTTTTAAGCCCAACAATTTTGTCTTCGTTAAAGATGTCAAGCTCGACCAATTTGTCCCACATAATATCGTCCTGCTCGATGCCAAGACTCAAACGCGTTTTCAATTCCACGGAATCTGTCGGGTGGTACGGCAGGAATAAATTGATGAATTCTCTATAACTGATTGTTTCAGAATTGTCAATCAGGTAAGTATCATCCGTCATTCCAAGCTGTACAAACATGTTCCAAGCTCTGGAATATCCTACACGGCGAATGGTTCCTCTGTAAAGCGTAAGAATATCTTCAAGACCATAAATTTCGCGGTATTTCAACGAGTCGCGGTTGGCATATCCTTCGAATTTTCCGTAACCTTCCACTTCCAGAAATTCTGTTCTGCGGAACAATTTGTGATAGGGGATATATTTGTAAGTACCTTCCTGGATGAATTTTGCGGCACCACCTTGTCCGGCTAAAACCACGTTTCGAGGTGCCCAAGTGAATTTGTAATTCCAAAGATTATTGTCGGATTCTGGAGCAACCAATCCACCACAAAAAGATTCGAAAAGCAACATCTTGCCGCCTTGTTCACGAATTTCATCGATGATTTTCATCGCACTCATGTGATCGATTCCTGGGTCGAGCCCGATTTCGTTCATGAAAACAAGGTTGTTTGCTTTGGCTTCGTCGTTCAAAGATTGCATGGCTTCGCTGATGTAGGAAGCTGTAACCATGTGTTTTTTGAATTTGATACAGTCTTTCGCCACTTCAAAATGCAAGTGAGCCGGCAACATCGAGATAACGATATCGGCTTTCTGAATTTCGGTTTGTCTCTGATTTTCATTAAAGATATCAAAGGCCAAAGCAGTGGCATTAGTATGATTGGCAGTCTTTTTCTGTGCCAATTCAACAGATAGATCGCCGATAGTGAGGTGTAGTTGCTCCTCTTCGGACTTGCTTAAAAGGTATTGGATTAGTGAGGAAGCTGAGCGTCCTGCGCCAATGATTAATATATGTCTCATAGTTAGTTTGTGTCACACAAAAGTAGGCAATTGTTATATTTACAAAAGAAAAATCGCAAGAATCTTTTATTTTTTTTAAAATGATGTTGCGTAACTTTATGCAAAATTTTAAAAATGGACAAAAAGGTTATTTCTACAGGAGCGATTTTAGGAGCTATCGCAATTATTTTAGGTGCTTTTGGCGCACATGCATTAAAAAAGATTTTAGATGTCGATCAATTGGCGACTTTTGAAACGGGAGTAAAATATCAGATGTATCATGCTTTGTTTTTGCTTTTCGTAGGAACATCTCAATTGATATCTCAAAAGGCCAAAAAAGGAATATTGTATTTGGTTGTATTTGGAGTGTTATTTTTCTCTGGATCGATTTATCTTTTGGCTACAAATGGTCATTTAGGCATTGATTTTAGAGTTATCGGATTCGTAACTCCTATTGGAGGATTCCTATTAATCATGGCTTGGTTTTGGTTATTCTTCGATTTTTTCAACAAAAAATCATAATTTTTAAATTTACTACAACGTTGTAATTAATAATTTTTACTTTTGTACTCTGTTTAAACACAACACAACATTAAATTTATGGATAATAACGCTTTATTTACGAAATCGATTTCGTTGGAAGGTCTAGGGATTAAAAATGCAAATGTGCGCTATCAGTTGTCTCCAGACGAGTTACACGACATTACAATTCAATCTGGACAAGGAGTTGAGAACTCAACTGGAGCCTTGGCAATCAATACGGGAGAATTTACAGGAAGATCGCCTCAGGATAGATTTATTGTGAAAGACAGCATTACTGAGGACAAAGTTTGGTGGGGAAAAGTAAATATTCCTTTCTCATCAGAAAACTTCGACAAGTTATACAACAAGGTTACAGCTTACCTTTCTGACAAAGAAGTTTTTGTTAGAGACAGTTATGTTTGTGCCGATGATAATTATAGATTGAATGTGAGGGTTGTAACGGAAACGGCGTGGTCGAATTTATTTTGCTACAATATGTTCCTTAGACCGGAAGCTTCGGAACTTGACAATTTTACTCCAGACTGGCACGTAGTATGTGCTCCAGGATTTATGGCCGATCCAGCTGTTGATGGAACACGTCAGCATAATTTTGCGATATTGGATTTTACTAGAAAAATTGCTTTGATCGGTGGAACTGGTTATACTGGTGAAATGAAAAAAGGAATTTTCTCAGCTTTGAATTTCATCCTTCCGGTAGATAAAAATACATTGCCAATGCACTGTAGTGCGAATGTTGGTGATAATGGCGATACAGCTATTTTCTTCGGATTGTCTGGAACAGGAAAAACAACTTTGTCTGCCGATCCTGCAAGAAAATTAATTGGTGATGACGAGCACGGATGGACAAGTGAAAACACTGTTTTCAACTTCGAAGGTGGATGTTATGCTAAAGTAATCAACCTTACGGAAGAAAACGAACCGGATATCTTTAGAGCAATCAAAAGAGGTGCAATCCTTGAAAATGTTATTTTTAAAGAAGGTACAAACGAAGTAGATTTTGAAGATGTTTCTATCACTCCAAATACAAGAGTTAGTTATCCGATTTACCATATTGATAATATTCAACCAGGTTCTATCGGAAAAAACCCTAAAAATATATTTTTCCTAACGGCAGATTCTTTCGGAATCTTGCCTCCAATCTCAAAGCTAACTCCTGGTCAAGCGGCCTACCACTTTATTTCTGGATATACTGCAAAAGTTGCTGGGACTGAAGCTGGGGTAACAGAGCCACAACCTAATTTCTCTGCTTGTTTTGGAGCACCATTCATGCCTTTACATCCTACAAAATATGCTGAGATGTTGAGCAAAAAGATGAAAGATGCTGGTGTAACAGTTTGGTTAATCAACACAGGTTGGACAGGCGGGCCTTACGGAATTGGTAACCGAATGAAATTGAAATACACGCGTGCAATGATTACCGCTGCCTTAAACGGAGAGTTGGATAATGTTGAGTACGTAGATCATAAAGTTTTTGGAATCGCAAAACCACAATCTTGCCCGAACGTGCCAAGTGAAATCTTAAATCCTAGAAATACTTGGGAAGATAAAGATTTGTATGATGTGAAAGCTGTTGAATTAGGTCAGAAATTTAAAGAGAACTTCGCCAAGTTCGAAGAGTTTGCCAATGAAGAGATTATGTCTGGTGGACCATTAGTGTAAAACAAACAAAAGTTATTATAGTTGCCAAAAAAACCAGTTACGAAAGTAACTGGTTTTTTTTATTATGCTAATTCTGGTTTCATTTCTATTAGTTCTTCAATCGCATTCCAAAGTCCAATTCTCGTATCTAAAGCTTGAATGGAAATGTTTTTTACTTCGTCCCAATGATTTTCATTGTTTCCACACAATTCTTCAATCATTTGCATGGCCATTGGTCCGTGTTCATCAGCATCAAGTTCAATGTGTCTTTCAAAATAATAAATCAGCTTTGACAGGTCGACATCAGGGAAATTATTTTGAAAATTTCTAAGAATTTCAGTGAACATCGAAGGAATTAAATCTTCTCTTCCAAAAGTGAAAGCAGCCGCTATTTCGTGCGGTTTTCCTTCTTCAATGACACTAAAGGTGAAAGTTAGAAATTCTTTAATCATAGGATGTAAATCACTTTGTTTGATTGCAACAAAAATGTTTTTAGTGGAAATAACATTTTCCAAAAAACTTTCGATTTCAGAAACATTCGCGCCACAATCTTTCATCGCATCAATGTACATTTCGTAGTGGCTTTGTCTTTTTCCGTCGCGATTCAAATCAGTTTCTTCGGCTAAAACAATCTCGTTTATCAAGTAACGAATTTCGGGATTCCCAACAGGAACCCAGGGAGTTGTAGTAGAAGTAAGTTTTGATTGAAGTGCTTTTAGAAGAGACATAAAATCCCAAACGGCATAAACATGGCTTTCTAAAAAGCGATGTAAATCATCTAGATTTTGTACTTTTTTGTATAAGGGATGGTTTAATAAAATTTCTTTTTGAGTTTGAATACTAGCGTTAACGGTCTCGATGTTCATAGTTAGGGATTTGTGCAAAAGTAAAAAAAGCTTCCCTAGGTAGAGAAGCTTTTCTAAAACTTTAAGTTATGTTTATTATTTGAATGCAGGAATTCCCGTTACATCCATACCTGTAATCAACAAGTGGATATCGTGAGTTCCTTCATACGTAATTACAGATTCTAAGTTCATCATGTGGCGCATGATTGAATATTCACCAGTAATTCCCATTCCTCCAAGAATTTGTCTAGCTTCTCTAGCAATATTGATTGCCATGTCTACATTGTTTCTTTTTGCCATAGAAATTTGAGCAGAAGTAGCTTTTCCTTCGTTTCTCAAAACGCCAAGTCTCCAAGTCAACAATTGCGCTTTTGTGATTTCTGTAATCATTTCGGCCAATTTCTTTTGTTGTAATTGTGTTCCAGCGATTGGTTTGTCAAATTGGATTCTTTCTTTTGCATAGCGTAAAGCAGTATCATAACAATCCATTGCAGCACCGATAGCACCCCAAGCAATTCCATAACGTGCAGAATCCAAACAACCTAGTGGTGCTCCAAGTCCAGATTTATTTGGTAATAAGTTTTCCTTAGGAACTTTTACATTGTCAAAAATCAACTCACCTGTTGCTGATGCACGAAGTGACCATTTGTTGTGTGTTTCAGGAGTTGTGAAGCCTTCCCTTCCTCTTTCTACAACCAATCCGTGGATTCTTCCAGATTCGTCTTTTGCCCAAACTACAGCGATGTCTGCGAAAGGAGCATTGGATATCCACATTTTGGCACCATTCAATAAATAATGATCGCCTTTGTCTTTAAAATTGGTAGTCATTCCACCCGGATTTGATCCATGATCAGGCTCAGTCAAACCAAAACATCCGATGAATTCTCCAGAAGCCAATTTAGGCAACCATTTCATTCTTTGTTCTTCGTTTCCATATTTCCAAATAGGATACATTACCAAAGAAGATTGAACAGAAGCGGTCGAACGAACGCCAGAATCTCCTCTTTCAATTTCTTGCATGATCAATCCGTAAGAAATCTGGTCCAAGCCAGCACCACCATATTCTTCAGGAATATAAGGTCCGAATGCACCAATTTCGGCTAAACCATTGATGATTTGTTTTGGAAATTCTGCTTTTTGAGCATAATCCTCAATAATTGGCGATACCTCACGCTTTACCCACTCGCGGGCTGCGTCACGTACCATTTTATGTTCGTCTGACAATAATTCGTCTAAAAGATAATAATCGGGAGCTTGAAAAAGGTCTGGTCTCATTGCTATGTTTTTAAATCTTCGCAAAAATAGCTAAACATTTCTAACATATCAATAATTGAAAGTGATAATTTTCGAATTAAATTCGATTTTTTTCTAATTTGGGCAATCCGTAAACGGCCGGGCTATTCGTTGCAATCTTTTTTGTTTTTAAAGAAAAAACAAAAAAGGATTTCCACTTCTATCCCTATTGCTACAATCGCTACATCTTCAAATAAAAATCCTTAGTCAAGGCAATATATTCTTCTGTATAAATATGCCTGGAAGTTTCAATTGTCAATTCATCAACTGGAAAAGCTTCTGAAAAATTTCTGTTGAAAGCCAAAAGGCTTCTTTTGATTTCGCTGTTTGGAGTTCCCTTAACACGGGTAATTTTGATGGGAAATAAATCAACTTCTTTTGCAAGAGCAATAAAATCTTCTTCTTCTTTGTAAGGTATGATAACGGAGAAGATTCCGTTTTCCGAAAGCAATAAAGCTGCCGCTTCTATCAATTCTTCAAAAGGCATTGCATCGGCAAAACGAGCCAAATCTCTTTGTTCATTATCAGATTTATAATCTTCGGTATAAAAAGGAGGATTGGAAACAATCAAATCATATTCGTCTTCTGGCTCTTCTACAAATTCGTCCAAACCTGCATGAAAACAAAATAACCGATCGCCCCAAGGCGAATTTTCAAAATTTTCTACTGCTTGTTCGTAGGCTTCCTCGTCAATTTCCAAAGCGTCAATTTGTTCGGCGAAACTTCTCTGCGCAATCATCAAAGCGATGATTCCGGTTCCGGCTCCAATGTCCAAAACGCTAAAAGCATTTTCAGGAATTGGCGACCAAGCTCCAAGCAAAACGCCATCAGTTCCGATTTTCATTGCACAACGGTCTTGTTCTACAGAAAATTGCTTGAATTGAAATGCCATAGAAGTATTGGGATTTAGTATTAAGAATTAAGATAAATTTGAAATGGAGTTTTTCTAATAGCCGAAAAACAAATAACCGAATAAACTCTCTAGAGATACATCTCTATCAAGCCTTCAGGCAAATCCATCACGACTTTTTTGTTCTCGCGATCAATCTTAACTAGAAAATGATCAATCATCGGGACTAAGATTTCCACTTCGCCATTCAAAACTTCAAAAAGAGGCTGTGCAGTGGTGTCGTTAACCGATTGGATTTTTCCGAAAACACCTAAACGTTTGTCTTCAATTTCAAAACCAATAACCTCATGGAAATAAAATTTGTTGCCCGAAAGTTTTGGCAACATCTTTAAAGGAAGGTAAATGTGGTTGCCAAGAATTTCGTCGGCTTCTTCCTCATTGTTCACATCTTCAAAACGAACTCTTAGAAAGTCGTTCTTATGAAGCGAACTGTTTTCAATAAAAAAAGGAACCAAGTGTTTGCCGCATTCGACAAACACTGATTCCAAGTTTTCGTATAACTCAGGCTCGTCAGTATCTAAATAAATAAGGACCTCACCTTTGAAACTAAATTTTTTCGCGATTTTACCTAAATAGAAACAATCTTCTTTACGCATTATCGCATCAAAATTAAGCTTGAGTTTCTTCGTTGTTTTCTTCTGCAGCTGGAGCTTCTTCAGTAGTAGCTTCTACTTCGGCAACAGCCTCTTCAGTAGCTTCTTCTTCAGTAGCTTGGCTAGCAGCAATAGCGTCAGCTTCAGCTTTTGCAGCAGCAGCTAAACGTTTTGCATTAACTTCTTGTTCTGCTTTGAAAGCTTTTGCTTTAGCATCAGCCTGAGCTTTTGATAAACCTTCTTTCTTAGCATCTACTTTTCCAGCTTTTGCATCTAACCAAGTAGACAATTTAGCATCAGCTTGCTCTTGCGTCAAAGCTCCTTTACGAACTCCTCCATCAAGGTGGTGTTTCAATAAAGCTCCTTTGTAAGAAAGGATTGCTCTAGCTGTATCAGTTGGTTGAGCACCATTGTGCAACCATTTTACAGCGCTATCAAGGTTCAAGTCGATAGTTGCAGGGTTAGTGTTTGGATTGTAAGTACCTATTTTCTCTAGGTATCTACCATCTCTTTTTGAGCGAGCATCTGCCGCTACTACCCAGTAAAAAGGTTTTCCTTTTTTACCGTGTCTTTGTAATCTAATTTTTACAGACATAATCTAAGATTAAATTTTGAGGTACACGACCTCGATTAATTAAGGCTGCAAAGATACATTATTTTTTGATTCGCCATATCTTTCATTTGATTTTTAATAATTTAAAGGTTCTTAATTTAACCTTGCAGTGAAAATTTGTTAATTATTAATTCATGTTATGAATTTATTAAAAATTGTTTAGCAAGTTTCGTTTTAAAAACTATTTTTGTAATCTATAAAATGACAAACTGAATATAAATATACGTATTGATGAAAAAAATTGTATCACTTTTGCTAATATTAGTTGTTTTTGCTTCTTGTGAAGAGGATATTAGTTCAAACACACCTTCGTTTCAAGCGAGAAAGGATAATTTTATGTGGAGGGCTCAAGATTATACAGCTATATACAATCCTCTAGATAGTACATTGGTACTGACGGCATTCAATGGTTTGGAAGTACTTAAATTATATTCGTATCCTGTTATTATTAACGGTACAGGTACGAGTACATTCTTTGAAAATGCAACTTTCGAACTTGGTAATGATGATGATAACAAAGCATTCTATTCATTTGCAGATAGAGGAGTAAATTTTGAATATGAAACAGGAATTGCTGATGCTCCAAATGGGGAAGTAGTTTTAGAAAATACTGTAAATCAAAAGCCAGGAACTATATCAGGAAGTTTTAGATTTGATGCTCCATTCGTGGGCGATATCGAAGATGCACCAGAGAGGATCAATTTTCAAAATGGCGTTTTCTATGAAATACCACTCACAATTGGCGTAAACCAATAAAATTTCAAAACCATTCTGAAAAGAATGGTTTTTTTTATTCCAGAATTTCTATTTTTTTTCTTGAATTTTGCATAATAGTAGAAAGCAATAATCAAGAGAGTTAGTGTGTTTTCTCTAAAATTAAAGTTAAATTTTTTTTATTCGGTTATAATTCATCTAATGCATAGTAGATTACAAATTTAAATAGTTTACATTTGTTTGAATTATAATAAATAGTACATATGAATATTTTTGTTGGAAGCCTTCCGTTTAGTATTGAGGAAGCAGATTTAAGAGAATCTTTTGAGGCTTATGGAGCAGTTGACTCTGTAAAGATCATTACGGATAAATTTACTGGAAGAAGTAAAGGTTTTGGTTTTGTCGAAATGCCAAACGACGACGAAGCTCAAAAAGCAATCGACGAATTGAACGGAGCTACTGTTCAAGGACGTGCAATTGTTGTAAACAAATCAGAGCCTAAGCCAGAAGGCGAAAGAAGAAGCTTCGGTGGAAATAGCCGTGGTGGAGACTCTCGTGGAGGTTTCAGAGGTGGAAACGACCGTAACAGCGGTGGTGGATACGGAGGAAACAACCGTGGAGGTGGAAACAGAGGAGGTTATTAATAATTTTCTTTTTGGATTCAATCCAATAAATGGGATGATGTACTGTTAGAGATTAACTTTATTTTTTCACATATAAAAAACCATTCGTCAACTCGGCGGATGGTTTTTCTTTTTTGTTGATAACTATATATTGGCAAACCTAAGATTTAAACGTAATTTTGTGTGATTCCGACTTTGGAAATTGGAGTTTAATTTTTTGGAATTTTCAGCTTATGTATTTAATATTCGATACGGAAACAACCGGTTTGCCAAAACGTTGGGATGCTCCAATCACCGATGTCAACAACTGGCCCCGATGCATTCAGATTGCTTGGCAGTTGCACGACGAAATGGGGAAACTCATCGAACATCAGGATTACCTCGTCAAGCCAGACGGCTTTAATATTCCGTATGATGCCGAGAGAATCCATGGTATTTCTACCGAATTGGCTCAAGCCGATGGTATTTCGTTGTCAGAAGTTTTAGAGAAATTCAATATTGCGTTATCGAAGGCTAAATTTATCGTAGGTCAGAATCTTGGTTTTGATGTCAACATCATGGGATGCGAATTCCATAGAATGGGAGTGAATTCTCCAATGAGCCTGATGCCGGTTTTAGATACTTGTACCGAAGTAACCGCTTCGCTATTGCAACTTCCTGGCGGTCGGGGCGGAAAGTTCAAATTGCCAACCTTAACAGAATTACACGAATATTTATTCCATAAACCTTTTGCAGAAGCGCATAATGCCACTGCCGACGTTGAGGCGACTACAAGATGTTTCCTCGAACTAATCCGTCGTGAGGTTTTTACAAAAGAAGAACTTGATGTTCCGTCTGGATATTTTGAGGATTTCAAAAATTACAATAAGGGAGAAATCCAACTTATCGGATTAAAGCACATCAATCTAAAAGCGGCTTCCGATAAGATCAGGGAAAGTTTTCAAAAAGCGCAGGAATCAACTACTCCAACGCCTATCTCTTCTGAAACGACACAAGAACTTGCCACAGCTGTTTTTGCCCATCTTCACAACCATACCCAATTTTCGGTTTTGCAATCGACAATATCAGTTAACGATTTGGTAAAGGCTTCCGCCAAATTCAAAATGCCAGCAGTTGCGATGACTGATACGGGCAACATGATGGGAGCTTTCCATTTTGTGAGTGCCGTTATGAACCACAACAAGGCCGCTTCTGCAAAAAATAAAACCTTAACAGAAAGCGGTGAAGAAGCTACCGAAACAGAGATCATTCCGATTGTAGGTTGCGAATTCAACATCTGCGAAAATCATACAGACAAGACTAAAAAAGACAATGGATATCAAGTTGTCTTTTTGGCAAAAAACAAAAAAGGCTATCATAATTTGGCCAAAATGTCTTCCATTGCCTATACGGCTGGATTTTATTATGTGCCGAGAATTGATAGGGAAGTCATCGAAAAATACAAGGAAGATATCATTGTACTTTCTGGAAATTTATACGGAGAGATTCCTAGCAAGATTTTAAATATTGGTGAAAATCAGGCAGAAGAAGCCTTGATTTGGTGGAAAGAACAATTTGGAGCCGATTTTTATCTAGAAGTGATGCGTCACAAGCAGGAAGATGAAAATCGTGTGAACCAAACATTAATCGCTTTTGCAAAAAAACACGATGTAAAACTTGTTGCTACAAACAACACCTATTACGTAAACAGGGAAGACGCCAATGCCCACGATATTTTACTGTGTGTAAAGGATGGTGAAAAACAAACCACACCAATTGGTCGCGGACGAGGTTTTCGTTATGGAATGCCAAATCAGGATTATTATTTCAAATCGGGCGACGAGATGAAGCAGATTTTTGCTGATTTGCCCGAAGCCATTATCAACATCCAAGAAGTGATCGATAAGGTTGAATCCTATTCGCTATACCGAGACGTATTGCTTCCTAAATTTAATATTCCAGAAGAGTTTTTCGTTCCAGAAGATGAAGCTGATGGCGGAGTCCGTGGAGAAAACAAATACCTGAGACACCTGACGATGGTCGGTGCCAAAAAAAGATATGGAGAAATAACACCGGACATTCAAGAACGTTTAGATTTTGAGTTATTGACCATTTCAAATTCTGGATATCCGGGTTACTTTTTGATTGTGCAGGATTTCATTGCCGAAGCCCGAAGTATGGACGTTTCGGTAGGTCCTGGCCGTGGTTCTGCAGCAGGATCAGCGGTAGCATATTGCTTGGGAATTACAAACATCGACCCTATTAAGTACGACTTACTTTTTGAGCGTTTCCTAAATCCCGATCGTGTGTCGATGCCTGATATTGATATTGATTTTGATGATGAAGGTCGTGGCCGTGTAATGGATTATGTAATCAAGAAATACGGTTCCAGCCAGGTAGCACAAATTATCACCTATGGTAAGATGGCAACAAAATCGGCTATTCGAGATACTGCCCGTGTTTTGGATCTGCCATTGTTTGAAGCCGACAGGATTGCAAAACTGATCCCTGGCATGATGCCTTCGAAATGGAATTTGGCTCGATTTTTATCCGAAGACGAAAGCGAAGTCAAGAAAGCCTTGCGTACGGAAGAGTTTGACAAGGTAAAGGAACTTATCGCTATTGCAAATGATAAAGATTTAGCAGGAGAGACCATCCAGCAGGCAAAAATTTTGGAAGGTTCGATGCGAAATACAGGAATTCACGCCTGTGGAGTAATCATTACGCCAAGTGATATTACCAATTTCGTTCCAGTAACTACTGCCAAAGATTCTGACTTATACGTGACCCAATTTGACAACTCGGTTGCAGAAAGTGCTGGATTGCTGAAGATGGACTTTTTGGGTTTGAAGACCCTGACACTGATAAAAGATACTGTAAAATTGGTAAAATACCGGTTAGGAATCGAGCTGGATCCTGACAATTTTCCTATCGATGACAAGGAAACTTATGAATTGTTCCAAAGAGGAGAAACCGTTGGAGTGTTCCAATACGAGTCACCCGGGATGCAAAAATACATGAAGGATCTAAAGCCAACGGTCTTTGCCGATTTGATTGCCATGAATGCATTGTATCGACCTGGACCATTGGAATATATCCCTTCATTTGTTCGAAGAAAGAATGGCGAGGAAGAAATCAAATACGATCTGGAAGCATGTGAGGAATATCTTGCCGAAACCTACGGAATTACGGTTTACCAAGAACAGGTAATGCTTTTGTCCCAAAAATTGGCAGGATTTTCTAAAGGTGATGCCGACGTTTTGCGTAAGGCGATGGGTAAGAAACAGATTGAAGTCCTCAACAAAATGAAGCCTCAGTTTGTAAACCAGGCGGCTGAAAAAGGGCACGATCCTGAAATTCTGGAAAAAATTTGGAAAGACTGGGAAGCCTTTGCGAGTTATGCCTTCAACAAATCGCACTCTACTTGCTATGCTTGGATTGCTTACCAAACAGCTTATTTGAAAGCGCATTACCCTGCTGAATATATGGCAGCCGTACTTTCGAATAATATGAACGATATCAAGCAGGTTTCGTTTTTCATGGAAGAATGCAAGCGTATGGGATTACAGGTTTTAGGACCAGATGTCAATGAGTCGTATTATAAATTTACGGTAAACGAGAATTACGCTGTCCGTTTCGGAATGGGAGCTGTAAAAGGAGTCGGAATGGGCGCTGTTCAAACCATTGTAGAAAACAGAAAGGACGGAAAATACAGATCGATTTTCGATTTAGGAAAACGAATCGATTTACGAGCAGCCAATAAAAAAGCATTCGAAAACCTTGCATTGGCAGGCGGTTTCGACTGTTTTGCTGAAACACATAGAGCACAATATTTCCACCACGATGGCGATGGAGTTACCTTTTTGGAAAAAGCCATCCGCTATGGTTCGAAATTTCAAGAGAATGAAAATTCATCACAGGTGAGTTTATTTGGAGATGCTTCGGAAGTACAGATTGCAGAACCTCAGATTCCACCGTGTGAGGATTGGAGTACGATGGAAAAACTCGCCAAGGAAAAAGAAGTAGTCGGGATTTATATTTCCGGGCATCCGCTTGACGATTTTAAATTTGAGATGAAGTATTTCTGCAATGCCCGATTAGAAGCGCTTAAAAATCTAGAAAAATATGTAGGGCGAAATCTTACCGTTGCAGGAATCGTTACCAACGTTCAAAGAAGAACGGCTAAAAACGGAAAGGATTGGGCGATTTTTACACTTGAAGGATACGATGAAAGTTATGAGTTTAAAATCTTTGGGGAAGAATACCTTAAGTTTCATTATTACCTGATTTCAAATAATTTCGTCTATTTCAAAATTAATGTGAAAGAAGGCTGGACGGATAAGGAAACGGGCAAAAAAAGTGAACCAAGATTGCAGTTCATCGAAGCCAAACAGCTTCAGGACATCCTCACCTCATTTGCCAAAAAGCTTATCATTGATTTGGATATAAAAGTATTAGAGTCAGACCTTATTTCAAATCTTCAGGATATTTTCCAGCGTCATAAAGGAGATAATCAGGTTACTTTTGAAGTGTTGGAAAAGGACAAAGTACAACGAATTGTTCAGGAAGAGCCTGTTGCTGTTATAGAGTCTGAAGATCCAACGGATGATGAAGAAAGCTTAGGCGAAATGGCTGTTGCAGTGCCAACGGTTATTGAAGAAGACAGAATCCTGACAAGGTTGACAATGCCTAGCCGAAAACTTAAAATCAAAATATCGAATGAATTATTGCAGGAATTGGAAAAACTTCAGATCGATTTCAAACTTAATTGATCTTTTTGAAGCCATCAATTATGACAATTCTCGGATAACCAAAACTGATTTTGATTTAACAAAAGATTAAATATTAAAACACTAATTTTGTATAATAAAATTTAACTAAAGAAATAAAATATGGCATTAGCAATAACAGATGCTACTTTTGACGAAGTAGTATTGAAATCAGAGAAACCAGTTGTGGTAGATTTTTGGGCAGCTTGGTGTGGACCATGTAGAATGGTTGGACCGGTTATCGACGAAATCGCAACTGAATACGAAGGAAAAGCAACAGTTGGAAAGGTTGACGTAGATGCAAACCAAGAATTTGCAGCAAAATACGGCGTTAGAAACATTCCAACGGTATTGGTTTTCCAAAACGGAGAAGTAGTAGGCCGTCAAGTTGGAGTAGCTCCTAAAAAAGCCTATACAGACGCTATCGACGCATTGTTGTAATCAAAGCATTCAGTATAAAGAAGGTTTGACGAAAGTCAAGCCTTTTTTATTGGTTGAATTTTAAGATAAAAGTAGTGCCTTTGTTAGTTCTAGAATCTACCGAAATCTCGCAATCAATGGCTTTCGCCAAATCACGAATCAAGTGCAATCCCAAGCCAGACTTGATTCCGATGACTTCCTTATCATCATACAATGCTTTGAACTGCTCTAAGCTTGCACCGGATCCATTGTCGGTAACGGATAAAAAGGCTTGATTGTTTTGATGCCAAGCTTTCCACACAATCGTTGGATTTTGTGTAGTTGTAAAAGCATTAATCGCATTACTGGTTAGGTTTCTAATAATGGTTTTGAGATAGTTTTCATCTGTAAGAATCTCACTGTTATCTGGATTATGGTATTCAAATTTTATAGTATGATAGCCTAAAAATATTTTTTTAGTATCTTCAAATAGTTGATTTACAGTAATTTTTTTAGGCTGAGGTTTGAAATTGGCCATCTGTCCTTTGCTCCACAACAAAATATCTTCCATCGATGACAATAGGTTTTCGGCACCTTTGATGGTTTTGTTTTGCATTCGGTTTTTTGTTGCTTCATCCAGCAACTCTGGATTTTCTTTTTGAAGGTGCAAAAAGTGAATCAAGTTGGCAACCGGAGCTCGAAGATCATGATTCAAAATACTAAAAAACCGGGTTTTGTTTTTGTTGGCTTGGTCGAGTTCGGTGTTTAAGAGTTGCAATTTTTCGTTTGTTTTTCTGCGGTTTCTGCTTTGATAAAAAAGTAAACTTCCAATGATTGCAAGTAGTAATATTCCACCAATATAAAACCATTTTTGTTTTTCTTTGGATTGCAGGGTAAGTTTGTGGAGTTGAATTTCTTTGTCTCTGAGTTCGATACTTTGCTTATCTTCTAAATTCTTGATGGTTTCTTTTGAATCTTCATTATATACAGAATCTTTGTAGGCTGAAGCTTTTATGCTGTAATTATTAGCTTCTTTAAAATTATCAAGCAAGGCTTCTATTTTTGATAATTGAACATAGTTAAAAGAAATTTCCTTCCAGTTTCGTTGCTTGAGTTGGATTTGCAATGAAGAGTTTAAGTACTTTTTCGATTTATTTAATAAGTCTTGTTTTTGCTTTTTGTTCGTGCTCGCCTGGGCCATATCCAGATAAATATCACCGATTAATCCGGAATTATTTGATATATTTCTTTCGTCTTGGTTTTGTTCGTTTATTTTTAAAGAGGCTGAGGCAAATTCTAAAGCTTTTTCAAAATCACCTCTTTCATAATGAACCATTGCAACGGAACCAAGCAGTATTGCTTTATTGGTTATATCACCATTCTTTTCGCTAATAACTATCCCTTTATTATAAAACTCTAACGCTTTTTCATGTTCTCTTAAGTCGTTATGAACATGTCCCTTGTTTATGAAATTGCTGGTCATAAAAATAGAATTCCCCATTTTAGAATTGATAACCAAAGCCTTATCAAAGTATTCAAGTGCTTTAGGAAATTTTTTAAGGTCTTTGTAAACGATGCCAATATTGGATAATACTGCCGCTATTCCTCTCTGATCATTTATTTCTTCAAGCATTTTTAAAGCCTGAAAGTTATATTCTTGTGCTTTTGCGTAATTGCTTTGATACGTATATACTAAACCGATACTAAGGATTGTGAAACTAAGAACCTTTTTGTCGGCCCCAGATTGTAAAGATTTTTCATAAAAGGAAAGGGCTTTTTTGAAATCTGACTTTGTAGAATAGTTATTCCCTATACATTTGTAAGCCATTCCAATTCCGTTTGCCCATTTTAGTTTTTTAGCAAGTTGCAACGCTTCGTGCCCATATTTCAAGCCACTTTCTGGATCTATGTTATCGTAAGTATAGGAAAGTTCGTTGAGCAGTTTAACTCTTAGAGTATCTTGCTTTGTAGTAGGCAAAACACTCAAAATAGAATCCACTTTCGCCTGACCTTCTTTTTGACCGAAGGAAAACAAAGGAAGCAATAACAGAAATAGTATTAGCTTACTCATAAAATTATGTTCAAATCATCTTTGTAGCTTCTTCCAATAGGAACGGATAAATTTTCATTCAAAAAAACTTCATGCGATCCAATTCTATGGATGAGGTTTCGCTGCACTGCAAAACTTCGATGAACACGAATAAACGACTGGAAGTGATGTTCTTTCAAAAGTGTTCCAATACTCGAAAGCACACAATGGCGTTTTTCATTTGTCACCAAAAGTGTATAGTCCTTTAACGCTTCAAGGTAGAGAATCTCATGAAGTTTAACCTTTGTTTGTTCATGGCCTTCCTTGATGTAGATGGAATCGCCACCAATACTCGATTCGTAGAGCAACGCCTTGGTCTTGATTTCCATAAACTCATTGATGCGTTCAACAGCTTTAGAGAAGCGATCAAATTTCAGTGGTTTTACTATAAAGTCCAGGGTTTCCAATTCAAAACTTTCCACGGCGTGTTCAGGATGCGACGTAATAAAAATACAAACAGGAATTCCAGAAAGTGATTTCCGAAGTTGCAAGCCATCCATTCCCGGCATATCCACATCGAGAAAAACAATGTCTACAGTATTCTTTTGGCAAAAGGCGAGCGCCTCCTCTGCATTCATAAAAGCACCAAGAAGTTCCAAGTGCGGAAACCTCTTTACAAACGAAACCACCATCAATTGGTCTATTTCGTCATCATCTACGATTATACAGGTTAGATTTTTCATAGGCATATAGGTTTAATTAACTGAGAGCTACTCAAATGTACTGTTTTTTTTGATACACAATGTTGTTCGTCTATTTAAAATGCAGTTGGTCTATTGATGGTTTTTAGTAAAGAAAATAAGGATGAATTTTGGGTAAGATTAAAAAAACTATTTGAATTAAAAACGACCAATAAATAATCTACAACTTTTAACAAACTGAATCAATCATGAAAAAAACCATCACAATAGTAGTATTACTAATTAGCTTTTTAGGCTATTGCACGGATATTAATGGAAGTATCATTTCCAATTCAGTTACAAGAACGTTCTCGTTGTTTGCACCAGGCTCGGCAGTTGCCGCAAATTTGCCGGTTGTGATAGCCTTACACGGTGATGGAGGTACTGGTGCGGGTTTTAAAGCATATTCTGGCTTGGATGCTGTTGCAACCGCAAATAATTTTATGGTGGTTTATCCAAATTCATTAAGCACTTTAGGAAATGGTATCTGGAATAAACCAATAAATGGAGATTTGAATGATGGTCCAAACGATGTGCTGTTTATTGCAGATTTGATAGAGCATTTATGTCAAACCTATGCCATTAATAGAAATAAAATTTATGTCACAGGCCATTCGGGTGGCGCTTTTCTGGCTTATAATCTAGCTTTATCATTGCCCGACAAGATTGCGGCTATTGCTCCAGTTGCTGGAAATATGTATGGAGATAATACATATATCAACAATAAATTGCAAAGCAGCAACTTTATCAAAATCCCAATCTATCATATCCATGGCGATGCAGATAATGTGGTTTCCTATCCGGATCCTAATCACGTTCCAAATGCCTGGTCCGAATATCCTTTAACGGCATTTTCCTATCCTACTTGTGCATCAAGCACGTATTCCGTTGCTAACGTTGTCGATATCGTTGCAGGAGTAAAGAAAATCCCTTTTTGTACAAATTCGGCAACATCAAAAGAAATATCTTTAATAAGAATTGTTGGCGGAGGACACGGTTGGCCTAATGTTATGGGTTTTAATGCAGCCCAAAAAATATGGGAATTTTTTGTACCCCATCAATTGAATAGTGCAGGAACATGCAGCTCTTCTAACACAGGACAAACTTCATTGTTGCAGGTTGATGGTAAATTTTTAAAAGATGATTGTGGAGAAACGATTGTTTTAAAAGGGTTCAACCACGGAAACATTTATGATGTTTCCGATTTTGGAGTGGGTGAAGCAGCACAAATTGCTCAAACAGGAGCAAATGCAATGAGAATTGTAGTAGACAGGGAGTATTGCACTTTTCCACCGCCAAACTATTCGTGTGTCGAGGTTCCTACAACCGCTGCACAGCTCACCACGATGATTCAAGCGAGTCTCAATAACAACATGATTCCAATTTTAGAACTACATGATTTTACAGGAAGTTCAAATCCAACTGCCGATTTGGCTACTGCAGCAAGTTGGTGGATACAACCAAGTATTTTAGAAGTGTTAAAAGCCAATCAGAATTATTTGATATTGAATATTGCAAACGAACCCAGCAATTCAAATTATCCGCCAAGCGCCACAGAACAAACCGCCTACTACAGCGCAAATGTAAACGCAATCACTATCTTAAGAAATGCCGGACTCACTTGCCCTATTATGATCGATGGAATGCACTGGGGAAAAGACCATCTGTTCTTTGTCAATCATGGAGCCGCACTAATGGCAGCAGATCCTTTGCATAAACTTATTTTTAGTGTACATACCTACTGGGCAGCTGGCGGAAACGCTGTTCAGGTAAGTGATACTCAAATGACAAATTACATGGCTCAATTGGCCGCTATAAATGCCCCGATAGTCTTGGGCGAAATTGCACACGACGAAACACAGGGAAGCAATATAGTTCCTATCAATTATCAGCTGCTCTTGACACTTAGTGCAAACCATAATTTTGGATACCTCATTTGGTGGTGGGGCCGCATTGAAGCCGGATCAATCAGCCCGCTTTACATCACCACAAACGGACTCTTTTCCGGATTAACTTCCCACGGGAATGTCTTTGTCAATACACATCCTAATGCCATCGCCACAACCGCAACCAGACCTTACAAGTTAGTAAACGGAGAATGCAATACACTGAATGTTGATGATTTTAATAGTAAAAGCAAAGCGATAATCTACCCAAATCCATTTGATGATAGTTTTATAGTGAGCAACAAATCCCCAATTTTTAAGATAGAGTTATATGATATTCTAGGACACAAAGTCTTGGAGTCTAAAGACGAGTATGTATCTACACAGAATTTGAGTACGGGTATTTATTTTGCCAAAGTCTATACCGATAGGGGTGCCGAAACGATCAAGATTATAAAAAAGTAATAGTGAAATAAATAATATAACTAAAAATGAAGTATTGTCAGAAAATGCATCAAAGCATAATGCTCTTTCGTCTAGTAGCCGTTGCCGATTCTTCTTTTTAAATACAACTTTGATATAGAATTTTAATCTAAAATAATAGTAATATGAAAACAATAGTAAAAACAACAGCAATCATCCTAATGATGATGCTCACCGCGTGCAGCAGCGACGACGGCAAAAAAACAGAAGAACCATTATCGGAAAGGCTCGAATATGAATATGCGACCGAAACAATAATTCCCGACGGCACGGTAGTTCCAGTCATGATTAGTATAGAGGTGCCAGATGATAAGATCGTAATTGATCCAGCTAAAGTTCATATCGAAATAACATTAGAACACGAGGTGGCTATCGATCTAAGTTTTGGGTATCTTATGCCGAACACGGGTAACGAGTTTAAAACTATCGTAAACCAACTTGGAGGATTCAATAAATATATCCCTCAAAATGTGTTTTCATTCAACCCAGAAAACACACAGGTAATAAATCCAGACGGGAATCACTATTATCCCCAACAAACAATTCCTGCAGGAAAGTACAAAGAAGGAACCAACAATCCAGAATATCCTGTTGAAACACCTCTTTTCCAAAGCATGCTCAACAAAAACATTAAGGGACAGTGGAAGTTCTATTTCCTTGACAGTATTGAACTCGACGAAGGAAAAGTAATAAAAGTAAAGCTTATTTTTGATGAGGGGGCTTTGGGAATTTAATAAAAGCTTTTTTTAGATATGCTTTAATTTGGGTTTGGTTTGAAGAAGGTGCAATGAAAGTTGCGCCTTCTTTTTTGATTGGGTTTTGATCTTTATGGTGGTAGGTATGACACAAGTTACCAGCAAATGTTGGCTACTTCTATAAAGGGAGATAAGCTGCTTTGAGATGATGTTGGTGTATTGAATATTGGTATTTAGTACGGTATAAATACTATATATATACGTCATAAAGACGATATATATAGTACTATAATTTAGTATATTTGTATTGTTAATCTATGATTTACAGTTATATGGCAAAGCAATTAGGTATTGTGCCTCTGATTGGCACCTTGGACGGGATTAATTTTTATATGCGAAAAGGAAAGATGGTGGCTCGAAAGGCAGGTGGTGGTTTTAACGGGACTGCGATTAAGAAAAATGCCTCGATGGCTCGTGTAAGGGAAAATAATACGGAGTTTGGCCATTGTTCGCGGGTCAAGAAGGTCTTTAAGGATAGCCTTTTTCCTTTTCTGGGCAAAAAACGAAATGAGGAATTGCAGGGCAGACTGATGCAGTTGTTTATTAAGATCAAGAATGCCGACTTTGTTTCTGAACGTGGCAAGCGGCAGATAGGGATAGGGTTGGAACATGCGGAAGGGAAAGCACTGCTTGATGGATTCTGTTTCACTTCTTTTTGTCTGCCAACTGAGGAGGGCATTTATGATGTTGCTACGACTAGTTATTATTTGGGAGGTTTTGTTCCTATGAACTTAAAGTTCATGGACAGTGCCACGCATTTTGAGTTGCAATTTGGTGTGGTTGTTTTGGATTTGGATTCGTTGGAGGCTGCACTTTTCAGGAGTGAGGTTGTGCGTGTGGGCAAAAATGATGGGATTCAAGATCTTGTTTTTCCTGTGTCTGTGGGGGATGAGGTGCGGGGGATTCGTATAGGACTTTTGTATTATCGTTTTTCGCAGGAGGTTAATGGTGGTTTTTATGGTTTACAGGAGCAGAATGGTTTTGGATTAAAGGTTGTAGGGGTGTCCTGATTTAATTGACTCCCACTGTTGGGCGAGTCTTTCGCATGCTCACATATTTTCTACTATCAGATGTATTTAATTATATTTGAATTAAAAAATGAGCAGAAATTATAAATTCCACAATACGGAAGGGCTTTATTTTATGAGCTTTGAAGTTGTAGGCTGAGGTTTTTTCAGAACCTTAAATTTGTAATATGTCCACGCAAAGGGATTTGGCAGTAGCGGGGATGGCTGACCGGAATCAACAATACTGCAAGCCTTGTAGAGAGTGGGTTTCCTAAGGATCTTTTCGCCTTTAGGCTGGGATACAATAACGTAGCAGGGATGAGCACGGCGCTGTTTAACGGTAACATTGGTGAAACCTACTGGAGGACAAATTCTGACGGCATCCTACGGAAGTACAGTTACGAATATGACGATTTGACCCCGATAGCGCGGATATATCTGGTGTCTTGTCCTGAAATAGGTTTACACTTTTGTGTAAACCTATTTCAGGACAAGACATAAAGAAGGTTTGACGAAAGTAAAGCCTTTTTTATTTAGAAGTAAAACGCTCGGGCCAAAAATAAATCCATGTTCCTGCCTTCCTTCCAAATCTTTTTATTTTTAAAGAAAAAATAAAAAGGATTTTCCCTCCAGTCAGGGCTATAAGGAAAACCATAATTCCCAAAAAGGACTACTTCCACAACAATTAACAATAATAATAACCCAAAAGTTTCCTTTTTAACTGCATACTTCTACCTTTGCAAGTCGGAATAAAAATAGTCTTATGAACAGAAACAGTAAAAGGAGAGAAGCTTTATTATACCACGCCAAGCCCACACCGGGGAAAATTCAGGTAATACCAACTAAAAAATATGCAACCCAGAGGGATTTGTCATTGGCCTATTCGCCAGGGGTTGCAGAGCCTTGTCTTGAAATTGCAAAAGACGTCAACAACGTTTATAAATATACTGCCAAAGGAAATCTTGTAGCCGTAATCACGAATGGAACCGCCGTTTTGGGTCTGGGCGACATTGGTCCGGAAGCTTCAAAACCGGTAATGGAAGGGAAGGCTTTGCTGTTCAAGATCTTTGCTGATATTGATGTTTTTGATATTGAAATAGGCACAAAGGATGTTGATGCTTTTATTGAAACCGTAAAGAATATAGCCCCAACATTCGGGGGAATCAATCTGGAAGACATCAAAGCGCCAGAATCTTTTGAAATCGAAAGACGCTTGGTGGAGGAATTGAACATTCCCGTAATGCACGATGACCAACACGGAACCGCCATCATTTCTTCGGCCGCTTTGCTTAATGCATTGGAACTGGCCGAGAAGAAAATTGAAGATGTAAAAGTGGTGGTTTCAGGAGCAGGTTCGGCGGCTTTGGCTTGTGCGAATTTGTATGTTTTGTTAGGAGTAAATCCTCAAAACATCATCATGTTTGATAAAGACGGCGTACTTTCATCGGAACGTACAGACTTGTCTGTTCTGCAAAAAAAATATGCCTTCGGAACACCAAACATCGATTTGAAGCATGCCTTGAAAGGAGCTGATGTTTTCCTTGGACTTTCGGCAGGAAATATCCTTACACCGGATATGCTTATGGTGATGGCCAATGACCCGATTGTTTTTGCAATGGCCAACCCAATTCCGGAAATCGATTATAATTTGGCCATAGCCACACGTCACGATATCATTATGGCAACGGGAAGGTCTGACCATCCTAACCAGGTGAATAATGTTCTTGGCTTCCCTTATATTTTTAGAGGTGCCTTGGACGTTCGTGCTACCAAGATTAATGAGGCGATGAAGATGGCAGCTGTAAAAGCGCTGGCTTCCCTTGCAAAAGAGCATGTTCCGGAGCAGGTGAACATTGCTTATGGCGAGACAAAACTGAATTTCGGACGTGATTATATCATCCCTAAGCCATTTGACCCTAGGTTGATTGCCGTTGTGGCTCCTGCAGTTGCAAAGGCGGCAATGGAATCGGGGGTGGCGACGCACCCTATTACCGATTGGGAGAAATATGAAGAGGAGCTTTTGGAGCGTCTTGGTTCTGATAATAAAATGGTTAGGTTGCTTACCAACCGTGCAAAAACAGATCCTAAGCGTATCGTTTTTGCGGAAGCTGATCATCTGGACGTTTTGAAAGCGGCCCAGATTGTGATGGAGGAAAAGATAGGGTATCCGATCCTTTTAGGCAATAAAGAGGTTATCTTGGAATTGAAAGAGGAGCTAGGATTTGATGCCGAAGTGCCTATTTTTGATCCGAAAACGGCAGAGGAAGACGAACGAAGATTGCGTTTTGCAGATATTTTCTGGAAAGAAAGACGCCGCAGGGGAATTTCGTTGCTTGACGCCCAGAAATGGATGCGTGAGCGCAACTATTTTGCCGCCATGATGGTAAATGAAGGGGAGGCGGATGCATTATTGACGGGTTATTCCAGGAGTTATCCATCGGTAATAAAGCCTATGATGCAATTGATGGACAAGGCGCCGGGTATTTCCCTAATCGCGACTGCGAATATGATGATGACCAATCGTGGACCGATGTTCTTGTCGGATACGGCGATCAACCCGAATCCATCTGCGGATGATTTGGCAAAGATTGCCTTGATGACTGCCAAGACGGTAAAAATGTTTGGAATGCAACCTGTTATTGCAATGGTTTCGTACTCCAATTTTGGTTCGTCGTCTAACGAAAGTGCAACCAAAGTGAGAGAAGCAGTTGCTTATCTGCATAAATATTACCCGGATTTGATAGTGGATGGAGAAATCCAGACAGATTTTGCCTTGAATTCTGAAATGCTTCAAAAGAAGTTCCCGTTTTCTAAATTGGCGGGAAAAAAAGTAAACACGTTGATTTTTCCGAATTTAGAATCGGCCAATATCAATTATAAAATGTTGAAAGAATTGTATAAGGTAGATTCCATCGGACCGATTATTCTTGGAATGGATAAGCCTGTCCATATCTTCCAGTTGGGTGCCAGTGTTGAAGAAATGGTGAACATGGCGGCCGTTGCTGTTGTAGATGCACAGGAAAAAGAAAAGAGAAGTAAAATGCAAGCTGAATAGTTTGCATTTTATTTTTTTTGTTGATACTCAATTACATTGATTACAATAAAAGTTTTTTACTACATTTGGCAATTACTTAACACTGATGATTGCACATATACAAGGTAAATTAGTTGAAAAAACACCAACCGAGGTCGTAATAGACTGTTCAGGTGTGGGTTATCATATTAATATTTCTTTACATACCTATTCCCTTCTTCCGTCTTCGGATCATATCAAGCTTTTCACGTATCTCCAGATTAAGGAAGATGCCCATACTTTGTTTGGGTTTGTAGAAAAGTCCGAAAGGGAAATCTTCAAGATGTTGCTTTCGGTTTCAGGAATTGGCGCCAGCATAGCCAGAACGATGCTTTCATCATTAGAACCTAAACAGATTATCCAAGCTATTGCATCTGGTGATGTTGCTGCAATCCAGTCTATTAAAGGAATTGGAGCCAAAACCGCACAGCGCGCCATTTTGGATTTAAAGGACAAGGTGTTAAAGTTGTATGATTTGGATGAAGTTTCTATAACTCAAAACAATACAAATCGTGATGAGGCGTTATCTGCTTTGGAGGTTTTGGGCTTCATAAGAAAATCTGCTGAAAAGGTAGTTGAAAAAATTGTAAAGGAAAATCCGGATGCTTCCGTGGAAACCATAATAAAACAAGCATTAAAAAATCTATAGTATTTGAAAACAATCTATTTTAAGGGAGCCGAATCGTTAATGAAAATGGGTATTTTTTTACTTGTTTTCTTTTCTGCATTCGATATACAAGCACAAGTTGACGAAGATGAAGACGAGCAAGTAAGGGATACCATTGGTTATAATACAGGAAAAGTAGTTATCCAGAATCCGCCAAGTGTGGTTTCGGCCTATACTTATGATGCCGCTTCGGACCGTTACATTTATAATAGCAAAGTAGGCGAATACAATATCAATTATCCCGCAATTCTTACTCCCAAAGAGTACGAAAGTTTGGTGATGAAAGAATCGATGAAAAAATATTTCAAAGAGAAAGCAGATGCCATAGATGGAAAGAAAGCAGGAGCCGAAGAGGCTAAGAAAGATTTATTGCCAAGGTATTATGTAAACTCAAGTTTTTTTGAAACTATTTTCGGAAGCAATACCATCGATGTAAAACCAACCGGATCGGTAGAGATGGATCTTGGTGTTCGCTATACAAAACAAGACAATCCATCCTTTTCACCAAGAAACAGAGCGGTTACCACTTTTGATTTTGATCAAAGAATCAGTTTAAGTTTGATGGGTAAAGTAGGAACCCGATTAAGTGTAAATGCAAATTATGATACTGAATCGACATTTGCATTTCAGAACCTTATCAAGCTAGAATATACGCCTACGGAGGATGAAATTCTTCAGAAGATTGAGGTTGGTAACGTGAGCATGCCCTTAAACAGTTCCTTGATTCGTGGGGCACAGAGTTTATTTGGTGTAAAAGCCCAGTTTCAATTTGGAAAAACTACCATTACTGGGATTTTTTCTGAGCAAAAATCACAAACAAAATCGGTTACAGCACAAGGTGGAGGAACACTTCAGGAATTTGATATTTTCTCGTTGGATTATGATGCCGACCGACACTTCTTCCTTTCCCAATATTTTAGAAACAAATACGACTCTTCTTTAAGGAATTATCCCTTAATCAACAGCCGTGTTCAGATTACCAGAGTAGAAGTTTGGGTGACCAATAAACAAAATAGAGTCAGCACTACCGATAATAATTCACGAAATATTCTTGCATTGCAGGATTTGGGAGAAGCTCAATTGCCAGGATTTGAAGATAATGAAATTGTAAACATAGGCCCAACGATACCAGCAGGGTTTTTCTTAGTTGCTCCAGATGCACCATCGGATAATAAAAACAATAAATTTAATCCAGGTTTAATAGCAAGTGGTGGCGGTATATTAAATGCGTCCATCAGGGAAATTGTAACTACTGGAAGTAATTCTTTCAATGCTCCTGGAACTTCAATTACCGAAGGACAGGATTATGCAAAATTGGAAAATGCGCGAAAGCTATCGCCAAACGAATACACCTTTCATCCTCAGCTGGGGTACATTTCCTTACAGCAACGATTGGCTAATGATGAAGTTCTAGCAGTGGCTTATCAGTACACTATTGGAGATCAAGTTTATCAAGTGGGTGAATTTGGTAATGGAGGTGTTGAATCTACGACCGTTACAAATGGAGCCCAGCCTGAGAATCAACCCGAACCCGAAAATCAGGTGATCTCTACACAGAGTTTGGTTTTGAAGATGCTGAAGAGCAGTATTACAACTGTAACGAACCCGGTTACCGGAACTACCCGACCGATTTGGAATTTGATGATGAAAAACATCTACCAGATTGCTCCAGGAGGTCAATTGGAACAAGAGGATTTTAGGTTCAATATCTTGTACAGCGATCCTTCTCCATTGAATTACATTACAGCGGTTAATGATGCAAACCCACTGCCAGAAGATGTGAATCAAACACCTCTTTTGAAAGTGTTTAATGTTGACCGATTGAATTATACTAACGATCCAGAAGAGAATGGAAGAGGAGATGGTTTTTTTGATTTTGTACCGGGCTTAACCGTTGATGCACAAAATGGAAGAATTATATTCACGACAGTAGAACCTTTTGGAAGACATTTGTTTAATAAATTAAGAACAAATAATGCTGAAGATTATGATGCGCCATTGACCTATAACGCCAATCAAGCAAAGTATGTATTTAGAACACTGTACAGCAATTCCCAAGCAAGGGCTTTGCAGGATAGCGACAAGAATAAATTTGAGCTCAAGGGAAGATACAAATCTACCGGTGGCGATGGAATATCCATTGGAGCATTCAATGTTCCGCAAGGTTCGGTTACCGTTACTGCTGGAGGAAGAGTCTTGATTGAAGGTGTAGATTATTCTGTAAATTATCAAAGAGGAACAGTTCAGATTTTAGATCCGTCACTTCAGGCGGCAAGTACCCCTATAAATATAACGCTTGAAAATAATTCGGTTTTCGGACAACAAACCAGAAGGTTTTTCGGGTTTAATGTAGAGCATAAATTCGCAGATAATTTTCTATTGGGTGCCACTTTTCTAAGAATGTCTGAAAGACCTTTTACACAAAAATCTAGTTTCGGACAAGAATCTGTAAACAATACCATTTTTGGTGTGAATGGAAATTTCTCAATGGAAGTTCCTTTTCTTACAAGATTGGTAAACAAGTTGCCAAATATTGATACAGATGTTCCCTCCAATTTATCTTTAAGAGGAGAAGTGGCATTTCTACAGCCAGATTCTCCAAAGGGAGACCGTTTTCAAGGGGAGTCGACCATTTATGTAGATGATTTTGAGGGCTCTCAAACTACAATTGACATGCGTTCTGCATTAGCATGGAGCTTGGCTTCGGTTCCTGTGAAGCAAACGACTCCAACTATCAGCTCAAATCCAGATTATAATGCAAGTTCTGATAATTTAAGCTACGGATTTAAAAGAGCGAAATTATCTTGGTATACCATAGATCCAATATTTTACTCTAGCCAAAGACCTGGCGCTATAACAGATGCTGATTTAGCATCAAACAAGACAAGAAGGATTTATATTCAAGAATTGTTTCCAAATACAGATATACCTGACGGACAGCAAACGGTTATCAATACATTGGATTTATCCTATTATCCAAGAGAAAGAGGGCCTTATAATTATAGCCCAACGGCACAAGGAAATACACTTCCTAATCCGCAGGAAAATTTTGGAGGAATCATGAGGTCTATAAGTTCTACCAATTTCGAGCAAGGAAATGTTGAGTATCTTCAATTTTGGCTTTTAGACCCTTATCTGAACAATGAAACATTGCCTACAAATACAGGAAAGCTGTATTTCAATCTAGGGGAAATTTCTGAAGATGTTCTAAAAGATGGTAGAAAGCAATATGAAAATGGATTGCCAGAGGCAGGTTCAAGTCAAAATACAGTATCCTCTATTTGGGGTAGGGTTCCCGCTTCGCAATCATTGATTTATGCATTTGACACGAATACAGCCAATAGAGCTTCACAGGATGTGGGTCTGGATGGTATCAATGATGCCCAAGAAGCGGCGCTTGCAGGTGCAAGTAATTTTGCAGGACTTGCAGATCCGGCGGCAGATAACTATCAGTTTTATCTTGACGTTAGTGGAAACATATTGGAACGTTATAAAAACTATAACGGACTTGAGCGAAACTCTCCAGTTGATGTGACCGACAATAATAGAGGTAATTCTACCCTTCCGGATGTAGAGGATATCAATAGGGATAATACGATGAACACCATTGATTCCTATTATCAGTACAGTGTAGATATTTATCCGCAGATGACTACTGGGCAGAACTTTATTACAGATGTGACAGAGCAGAAAAACGTTACAGTTCCAGGCGGCTCATCGGGAGTATCTGTCCCTGCAAGGTGGATTCAGTTTAAAATTCCAATTCAAGGGCCGTTAAAAGAAAACATCGGACAAATGGAAGATTTTAAATCTATTCGATTCATGAGGATGTATATGACAGGATTTTCTGAAGAAGTAACGTTGCGTTTTGGTACACTCGAACTCGTTAGGGGAGAATGGAGACGCTATACCAATTCACTGGAAACAGGGCAACCGTTACCGGAAAACGACAATACAAATCTTGATATATTGGCGGTTAATATTCTGGAAAATAGTGAGCGGGATCCTATAAATTATGTCACTCCGCCGGGTGTTGTTAGGGAACAATTGTATAATAACAATACCGTAATCAACCAAAATGAACAATCATTATCATTAAGAGTATCAGGATCAAAAGGTTTGGAATTTGGCAATTCAAGAGCTGTATTTAAAAATGTTAGCGTGGATATGCGCCAGTTTAAGAATCTCAAAATGTTCCTTCATGCAGAATCTTTGAGCGATCCTATGGCGGCACCACTAGCAGATAATGAAATGGCTGGGTTTATTCGTTTTGGAAATGATTTCACACAAAACTACTATCAGGTAGAAAAAGCCCTAAAAGTAACCTTGCCCGGTGCTGATTCGGAAGCAGATGTGTGGCCTGCAGAAAACGAATTGGATGTTCCGCTGGCTTTGTTGACGACCTTGAAAATCCAAGCCATGAGTGCTCCACAGGAAGATTTTACCGAAGATAACGTTTATAGTAAATTCGATTATCAACTGGACCCAAATATCGCACGAGAGAACAGTCGCATAAAATTGAGTATCAAGGGAAATCCTAATTTTGGATTGGTACGAACTTTAATGGTTGGGGTTAAAAACAATACTGGAATTGATCCTTTGAATTTACCTAGTAAGTCAATTAAAGGAGAAGTTTGGTTCAATGAGCTCCGACTTGCAGGAATGGATAACAAAGGAGGTATGGCGGCCGTGTTGAGTGTAGATTCCAACATTGCCGATTTCGCAACCATTTCGGCTACGGGAAGAATGAGCACCATTGGTTTTGGAGCATTAGAAGATGGTCCAAATGAAAGAAGCAGGGAAGACATGCAGCAATATAATATCGTGACCAATCTAAATCTAGGAAAATTATTGCCTAAGAAATGGGGCATCACGCTTCCTTTCAATTATTCGATTGGAGAAGAGACGATAACTCCAGAATATGATCCATTCAATCAGGATATTAAATTAGATCAATTATTGGATATAACAGAAAATCCAGAAACCAGGAGAAATATCAAGAATAGGGCGATCGATTATACTAAAACCAAAAGTATCAACTTTATTGGCGTTAGAAAAGAAAGAGGAGCCGAGCAGAAACCTCATGTTTACGATCCGGAAAACCTCACGCTTTCTTATTCCTTTAATGAAATCGAAAAACACGATTATGAAATAGAAGAATATACTGATCAGCAACTTCGCACGGCCGTTGATTATACTTATACTTTTCAGCCAAAAGCAGTTGAGCCTTTCAAGCAAACCAAGTTCATGAGCAAAAGCTCCTACTGGAAGTTGCTAAGTGATTTTAATTTCAATTATCTGCCTACAAACATCAACTTCAGCACGAGTATTTTGAGGCAATACAACCGTCAGCAATTCAGAGATGTTGAAAATCTAGGACTTGGTTTGGACCCTCTTTATAGAAGGAACTACTTGTTCAATTACCAGTATGGATTCAATTATAACCTTACAAAGGCTTTAAAAATAAACTATACTGCTGCAACAAGTAATATCGTTCGAAATTATTTTGATGAAAATGGAGAATCAATTGATACTTTTTCTATTTGGGATGATTACTGGAATATTGGAGAAGCCAACCAGCACAATCAACAGATTACTGTAAATTATGATTTGCCACTTAACAAGATTCCATTTTTAAGTTTTGTTAAATCCACTTATACCTACACAGGAGATTTCAATTGGCAGAGGGCTTCTATCGCTTTTTCAGATTATCAAGAAGAAAATGCAGATGGGACTTTTTCTAACTATAACCTTGGAAACACTATTCAAAACAATGGAGCACATCGTTTGAATACGGCTTTCAATATGGATTTATTGTATAAATATATAGGATTGGTAAAAAGCGGTAATAAAAAACAACCGGCAAGACCAGCCAACCAAGCACCACCTAAGCCAGGAGAAAGAGTAAATAACGCCAGAGCCAAAACACAAAATGAAGGAAATGTTTTTCTTGACGGCTTGATAGGAGTAGTTACTAGTGTTAAAAATGTGCAGATCAACTATGCTGAAACTGGCGGAACCGTTTTACCGGGATATACACCGGGAATAGGATTCTTTGGTACTTCAAGACCAACCTTAGGATTTGTCTTTGGAGACCAATCAGATGTGAGATATGCTGCGGCAAAAAATGGCTGGCTTACAGATTATCAAGATTTCAACCAGAACTTTACACAGGTTACTTCAAGAACGTTAGATCTGACAGCAAATGTAGATTTGTTTCCTGATTTTAAAATAGATTTAGTGGCGAACAGAAGTTATCTTGATAATTTCTCGGAACAATATGATGTGTCCGGAGACGGAACATACAACCCAAGATCACCTTACAATTTTGGAAACTTTTCGATCTCCACCATTATGATTGGAACGGCTTTCGGAAGAAGTGATGAAAATTTCTCAGCCGCATTCGATCAGTTCAGAGAAAACAGGATGATTGTAGCAAATCGTTTAGCCGAAAGTGCTTATGGCGGAACCGAATTTCCAAGATATGGTGGAAATGCCAATCCGATACCAAGCGACCCGAACGATCCAAATTATCAAAAAGTAGTTTCTAACCTTGGTTATCCGGTTGGTTTTGGAAAGAACAATCAATCTGTTCTATTGCCGGCATTCTTGGCGGCCTATACAGGAAAAGATGCATCTGGAATATCGTTAGGAGCTTTTAGAAATATACCGATACCAAACTGGACAATTAATTACACCGGTTTGATGCGTTATAAATTCTTTAAGGACAGATTCAAGCGTTTCTCAGTACGCCATGCTTACAGGGCATCTTATACGGTAAATTCATTCCGCTCTAATTTAGATTACGGTAAGAGTGAAACCTTCTTGGATGCAGGTGGAAATTATCCAAACAAAGTTATCATTTCAAACATTAACCTCGTAGAACAATTCAATCCTTTAATCAAGCTTGATATGGAGATGAAAAACTCAATAAAGGTTGTAGCAGAGTTAAAGAAAGACAGGGCCTTGTCGATGAGTTTTGATAATAATTTATTGACGGAAGTTCAGGGAACAGAATATATTGTAGGTTTAGGCTACCGTATCAAGGATGTAATTTTTAATTCGGCTTTAGCCGATAATCCAACAGGAGTTATTAAAAGTGATATTAATTTAAGAGCCGATTTTTCATTGAGAAACAGCCAAACCATAGTCCGATATTTGGATTATGACAACAACCAATTGGCAGGAGGACAAAACCTTTGGTCAGTGAAATTCATTGCAGATTATTCGTTTAGCAAAAACCTAACCGCTATTTTTTCTTACGATCATTCGTTCTCGAAGGCTGTTATTTCAACTGCTTTCCCGATTACAAATATCAGATCATGGATTACATTGCGTTACAATTTCGGTAATTAGGCTAAATAGTCTTCAAAACATTTTAAAAATATAATCGTAAGCTATACATTTGCTTTTTCAAACACTAAACAACAATATAATGAATATTCCAGCGCATTTAAAGTACACTAAAGATCACGAATGGGTAAGCCTTGATGGCGATGTTGCAACTGTAGGCATTACAGAATTTGCTCAAAAAGAGTTAGGCGACATCGTGTATGTGGAGGTAGAAACATTGGATCAGACTCTTGAAAAAGATGCCGTTTTCGGAACGGTTGAGGCTGTAAAAACAGTTTCTGATTTGTTTTTGCCTTTGGCTGGAGAAATTATCGAATTCAATGATTCATTGGAAAGCGATCCTGAAAAAGTAAACAAAGATCCATACGGAGACGGATGGATGATCAAAGTGAAAGTTTCAAACGTAGATGATTTTAATGAATTACTATCAAGTGAAGCTTACAAAGAACTTATCGGAGCATAAAAAAATCTTACTATGGCTGGCCATTATTTGGACAGCCATAGTTACTTATTTTTGTCTGGCCAGTTTTAAGGAACTACCACAAATTAGCGTCAGCAATTTTGATAAGCTTGGCCATATTACCTTTCATTTCGGAATTACCTTCCTGTGGTTTTTGGTTTTCAGATTCAAAAAATTAAATGAAAATAAAAGAGCGTTGATCAAGGCATTTTTATTTTCATTTTTTTATGGAATAACAATTGAGGTTTGCCAAGATCAATTTACTACAACACGCAGTGGCGATGTTTTTGATGTTTTTGCAAATATGACAGGAAGTTTGCTTGCGGTTATTTTAATATTCTTTTGGATAAAGCTAAGCAAAAAATCTAAAGAAAAATTAAACTACTAAAACACGACCTTCTCTAAGTTTTTTTTATTTTTATAAGATGAATATCAAACAATATTTAGATTCGACTTATTTGAAAACTGCTGAACAAGCAGGAATAAATGATTCCGAAAGCAAAAAAATAAACGAGCAATTTATTCAAGAAGCCATTGATGAGGAATTCAAACTCATCATGATTCGTCCAGAAATGGTAAAAATGGCAAAGGAGATGATTGTTAAAGCTAAATCAAAAGTCAGCATAGGGACGGTTATTGACTTTCCCCAAGGGCAATCTTCTTTGGAAGAAAAACTTTCGGAAGCAACTCAAGCCATTGCAGATGGAGCAGATGATTTGGATTTTGTATGCAATTATGAAGCTTTTAAAGAAGGTAATATTGACTTGGTAAAGCATGAAATTCTTGAATGCACAAGGCTTGGATTAGAGCATCACAAGATTGTGAAATGGATTATCGAGGTTGCCGCTTTAAATCCTCTACAGATTATACAACTTTCGGCCTTGATAAAGAGTATTGTGATGTCCAACTTCAAAGAGGACTTCTATAATTCTGTTTTTGTAAAGTCGTCTACCGGTTTTTATAAAACAGATAATAATCTGCCAAATGGCGCAACGGTTCCAACCATTATAATGATGCTTGAAAATGCTTCTCCACTGCCTGTAAAGGCTGCGGGTGGCGTAAGGACTCATCAAGAAGCTGTAGAAATGATAAAACTAGGCGTTAAAAGAATTGGAACATCATCTGCAAAAGCAATTGCAAGTGGAGAGGTTTCAAATAAAGATTACTAATTTTCAGAAATAAAAGAGCATGAAGAAGGGATTGATGATATTGTTTTTTCTAAATACAGTTTTTGTATTTTCTCAAACGCGCAGTGCAGAAAAATTTCCGGTTTTTCCAAATTGTGAAAATCTAAACAACAAGGAATTGGAAAATTGCTTCTATTCGCAATTGCAGGAATTTGTGTTTAATAATTTCCAGGTTCCCGATAATTTGAAGCAAAATAATTACAAAGGTACAGTGAAGTTGCTTTTTGAAGTAGATACAACCGGAACCTTCAAAGTCCAATATGTTGATGCGCTCTATCCTGAATTGGTTAAGGAAAGCAAGCGTGTTTTTGGAATGCTCCCGAAGGTTAAGCCACCCACTTTTAACGGAAGCCCTACCTATTCTAAATATATGTTGAAGATTCCAATCCCGCTTCAGAGTCAAAACGATACAATAGTAAAGGATGAGGCTACAATAATAAAGGAAAACAGAAATAAGGAATTAACTGAATTTGACAGTATCGTTTATAAAAAATTTGACAATCCTGTTCTAACAAGCCATCTCAACATACCCTTATCGCACAGTTTCTATGCTCAATTTGATGATGAAATCAATCAAGTTGGAAGTAACAACCATACCGCTTCAAAGCCATTGATGTATTCTGAAGTAGCTAAATATTATGATTTTAAAGCGGAGAATCAAAAGCTGATGAAGAATAAGGAAGGCTGGTGGGGAAAAAAGCTTTGGAACGAACATTTTTTCCAAGTTCAAGGACAAGGATACTGGTTAACGATGAATCCTATTTTAGATGTCCGTGTAGGTAAAAGCACACCTGGCGATATAAGCTATACCTATCAAAATACTAGGGGGGTTCAAGTTCAGGCTGGTCTGGGTGACAATCTAGTTTTTACTTCAACCATTTATGAAAGTCAAGGCCGTTTTGCAGATTATTATAACCAATATATTGAATCTATACCGCCTTCAGGGGGTAATCCGGGAATTGTACCAGGAATTGGAATAGCAAAAAGATTCAAGACAGATTCCTATGATTTTCCATCTGCAGATGCTAACTTGACCTATACACCAAGCAAAGCTATTAATTTGCAATTGGGTTATGGTAGAAATTTTATTGGTGATGGATATAGATCTTTACTTATGGGCGATGGAGCCAGTCCGTATCCCTATTTTAAAATCAATACCACTTTTTGGAAAGTGAAATACACCAATACTTATATTTGGTTGAAAGATGTCCGTCCAGAAGTTACAGACGAAAGAACGTATGCGACTAAATTCATGGCCAATCATTATCTAAGCTGGAATGTAAGTAAAAGGCTGAATGTTGGTATGTTCGAATCCGTTATTTGGTCCAACTCAAACGACCGAGGCTTTGATATGAATTTTGTCAACCCCATTATTTTTTACAGAACGGTAGAATTTGCTTCCTCTTCTCGCAGTGGAAATGCCGTTTTGGGATTGACCGCAAAATATAAATGGAACAACCAGATTAACTTTTACGGACAATTCATTCTGGATGAATTTTCTTTAGGCGACATCAAAAAACAGGAGCAAAGCTGGAAAAACAAATACGGCTACCAAATAGGAGCAAAATATTTCAATGCTCTGAATATCAAAAATTTGTTGCTTCAGGTAGAATACAATCATGTTCGCCCGTATGTGTATTCTCACAGCGAACCGCTTACCAATTATGGTCACAATAACCAAAGCATGGGGCATCAATGGGGAGGAAACCTTAAAGAGTTTATTGCCATTGCACGTTATCATAAGGGCAGGTACTTCGCAGATGCAAAATTGACATTGGGAGTTAGAGGATTGGATTTTGATACAGTGGAAGACAGTTTCAATTACGGAGGTAACATCTATAAGGATTATGATGTTGATAGGCCGTTTGATACAGGTGTTGCAATAGGACAAGGAAATAAAGCCAATGTCATGATTGCAGATTTGCAGGCAGGTTACTTAATAAACCCTGCTACAAACTTAAAGCTTTTTGGAAGTTTGATTTACCGCAGCTTCAGTCCGGAAGTGGATACACCAACTGTTTTCAAGCAAGATGCGACTTGGTTTACACTTGGTTTGAGAGCTGATATCTTCAACTGGTATTTTGATTATTAATAGCTTACTCTTTTAAAATATCAGAAAGCTGTAGACGTATGTTTACAGCTTTTTTATTTATGATAAATTAAAGAAAGTAAGCGATTATTGTTCTTACATTTATAAGAATATTTATCCCCAATGTTTACCTACGATCATTTTTCGATAACCGAAGCCACTCGCCTCCAATTGGAAATGCGGGAAGCGATAGTATTGAAACCACTTGAAAAAGACATAAAAACCATTGCTGGAGCCGACATTTCATTCAATAAGTACAGTACGACTGTTTATGCAGGAATTGTTGTGTTGAGTTATCCTAAAATGGTGTTGCAGTCCTATTCGCTTGTAGTTTCTGAAACCACTTTTCCTTATGTTCCGGGTTATTTGGCCTTTCGGGAAGTTCCGCCGTTAATGCTTGCTTGGCAACAATTACCTGAAAAACCAGATGTTCTTATTCTAGATGGACAAGGAATCACGCATCCAAGAAAGATGGGAATTGCTTCACATTTTGGGGTGTTGAATAATATGCCAACAATTGGATGTGCGAAAAGTATGCTTTACGGAAAGTTCGATGAACTTGGAATGGAAGCTTTTTCTAATCAACCCATTTTCAATAAAGGTGAATTGTTGGGCTATGCACTCCGAACTAAGAGAAATGTTCAGCCAGTTTACATTTCTCCGGGTAATCTAATCACTGCCGGAGAAAGCCTTGAAGTGATGAAAAATTGTATGGGAAAATACCGCATTCCAGAGCCTACACGAATGGCACATGAGAAAGTAAATCTCTTTCGAACAGGGAAATTAAAAGCAGGTTTTCATATCGAAAATAACCAATCCTTGACCCTGTTTTGAATAGACGTTTCATAATTTTATGATAATATAGGCATCCACCAAATTTTAACTTCCTAAATTTATATAGCTATGAACTAACTATATGAAAAAGAAACCGCTTTATCTCAAAATCATTATTGGCGTACTTGCATTTTTGCTATTCGCTTTATTGGTCAATTGGGGATTGAATATTTGGGTAAATAACAAGCTTCCCGAAATCATCTCTGAAAAAAACCAAACGCCTTATCACATCACTTATGATAAACTGGACGTTTCCCTGCTTTCAAGAGATATCAAGGCGTCGGGTATTGTCGTTGTTCCAAAGGCTTCGATGAATGATACCGTTAACAAGGCTGGAATTTATTCTAAGATTAAATCGATTGAAATTATAGATTTTAGTATCTGGAATGTACTTTTCAGCGACAAAATCAAGGCGCATTCCATTACCATTAATCAGCCGGAAGTTTTGCTTTATAAGAAAAACCGAAAAGCTGTTAACGATTCAAAAAACATCCGAAATGATGTAGTAGAACCTTTTCAAAAGCTTATTGTTGTTTCCAATGTCAATTTAAACAAAGGCGATTTCAAGATAATCTATGTGAAAGACAATACGCCTGTTCTGAGTGCGAAAAATGTTACCGTTCAATTGGATGGTATCCTGATCAACGATGAAACGTTAGAAAAGAAGATTCCCTTTTCATATAAAACATACGCTTTCAGTTGCGACAGCCTTTTCTATCTGACGGACAAATTATATTACATTCGGGCCAATAACGTCAAGACCACAAATACAGGATTGGAACTTAAGAATTTCTCAATGGTGTCAGAGTTCAATCGAAAGCAATTCGTAAATCAACTGGCAAAAGAGAAGGATTTGTTTACCGTGAAAGTCGATGATGTCAACATTAAAAATATCGATTGGGGATTTAAAGAAGAAAAATTTTTCTTTCATACTACGAATGTAAACTTGGATAAAGTTTATGCTAATATTTACCGAAGTAAAATTCCAGAGGATGATTTGAGTAAAAAGAAGCTGTACAATAGATTGCTTCGCGACCTGCCTTTTCCTTTGAAGGTGGATACGTTGTCGATCAGGAATTCTTTGTTGGAATATGAAGAGGAGAAAACATTCGAGAAAGGAGCGGGGCTGTTGACGTTTAATAATTTCAACCTGACAGCGATGAATATCATCAGTGGCTTTCAGCAAAAAAAGGTGCCCGATGTCAAGATTTTAATCGATTGCAAGTTTATGAATAGGTCGCCGATGAAGGTAAATTGGAGTTTTAATGTTTTGGATAAGTCCGATGGTTTTAACATCAAGGGAAGCATCTTAAAATTTGATAGCGACCAACTTTCGGTTTTCACTAAACCGTATATCAATGCAACAACCAAAGGAATTTTGGATAAAGTATACTTCAATTTTAATGGCAATGATGTAAATGCTAAAGGTGATTTTGCGTTGCAGTACCATGATTTCAAAGTAAAATTATACAAGAAGAAAAAACCGGAAAAGGAAGCCAAATTGAAAAGTGCGATTGGAAATCTTTTCATCAAGGATGATTCTGATGGCGAACTGAAAACAGCCGAGGTAGAATTGGATCGAATACAGGAAAAATCATTTTACAACTTCTTCTGGAGATGCATAGCCGAGGGGCTGATTAAAATTCTCCTATAAAAAAATGCCTTTCCACTAATTAGGAAAGGCATTTTCAAATTTAAATAAACTAATCAAACCTTATTTTTTAATCAACTTTATAGAAGTATGATTGTCGTTTTCGTCGGTTACTTTTACCAAGTAGATTCCTTGGTTTAAACCATCAATAGAGTAAGTATAATCGCTATTGAAACCACCTTTGAATTCTTTTACCAATTGTCCGGTAATGGAATAGATGGCCACTTCTTTGGTTACTACATTGATCTGGAAAAAGTTGTTTGATGGATTCGGGAACAAGGTTGCTTTAGTCATTCCGAATTCGTTTTTGTCCAATAGTGCAGGCTTGTTACCATAGATTCTGTATTGTCCAGAAGGAACATTAATTACAGCATTTGTACTTGTAACGTTAACAACACTATTGTCCATCAAATTATACCAAGTTCCTGTATAAGGAAAATCTGGAACTATATTTTGATTTGCTACAGAAAAGTTAGCCAAAACTACCACATTTTTCAATTGTGTAGACGGTAAGTTATTATCATAGATATAGATTCTCTGCTTCGTATTGTTTGCGTCTGGACTAATTGCATAACTTCCGTTAAATACAGGTTCGTTGATTTTTAAACTTATGAATCGAGAATATGCATCATAAATTGGGCTACGAGAAGGACTGGTCAACCAATTCTCAACCCATTGAGGTTGTGGTTTTTTATCCAATTTACAATCACCTGTTATAACATCGTTTTCAGTATTAACGGTGCCATTGTTGCAAGTGTAGATGGAATCATCCATACCTAATTCTTGAAAATGCCATATCATTTTAGGACCTGGAATCAATAGGCTGGTTGCTCCAAGAGCTGGCATCCTGTTTAAAGCGTTTGTTAGATTGCCACCAACTGGGAACGTACCAGCGGCATTACCATACGTTACTGCTTCGTACATTAGCCTATCTTTATCATGACTTTCGGCATAACCTAGCAATCTTTTACCTGTAAATCCTCTACTTGTATGTCCCATCCTAGTGATAACACCATCAGTTGCAAAACCTTGAGCCAATTGCTTGTAGTTGTGAAACATTTCGCCCCACATCATAATTCCTTTGCCTTCGCTTAGTCGGTAGTTGGCCCATTGTTGCTCTTCGCTGTCCGTTCCTAAATGTTCAAAAATAACGTAATGATTTGGGTCTAGCGACCAAGAATAATCGGCATATTCTTTTAGAACATCTACACGGTCTTGCTGGTAAGCATTTGTATTCGCATCGCTACCAGTCGCGTTTTGAGTAAACCCTTTGGTTAAATCCCAACGGAATCCATCGATTTTGAATTCTTCAATCCACTGTTTTACCACTCTTTTTACATAATATTTAGTACGAGCTTGTTGATGGTTGAAATCGTTTCCAACGCTGTAGCTGTGTGTAGCCACTTGATTGAAATAAGGATTGTCTGCAGCTGGTTCGCCCCATCCGTCGTTTTCGGGATCATTCATCCACATTCTCACCATTGGGTTTCTTCCGAAAGCATGGTTAAGGGCAACGTCAAGGATTACTGCAATACCGTTTTGGTGGCATAAATCAATAAATTCCTTTAGCTTATCGGCTGGACCGTAGAATTTATCCAAAGCAAGGTGAAAAGAAGTATTATAGCCCCAAGATTCGTTTCCTTCAAATTCCATTACCGGCATCAGCTCAATTGCATTGATGTTTAGGTTTTTGAAGTAATCAATTTTGTCAATCAAATCCTGAAAATTTCTGTCAGAATCAAAATCTCTAACCAAAACTTCATATACAACAAGCTTGTCCTTTTCAGGTTTTGTGAAATTAGTAACCTGCCATTGATATGGAGTCTGACCGGTTTTTAAAACGGTAACTTCCCTTTCTTGTCCAACAGGATAGGCAGGAAGGTTAGGGTATTTTCCCAAGTTGATGATTTCTTCGTCATCAAAAGGAGACAAAACCAATGTTGAATATGGATCTGCTGTTTTTACCAATGAAGGGGAATTTGCAATCGGTGTCTGATCCACAACCCAATATTGGTAGTTATAGTTTTCACCAGGAATTAATCCTGTCAATTCCAACCAAAATTTAGAAGATGAAGGATCTTTTTTCATCGCATAACTAACATTAGGCTGATAGTTGTTGAAACTGCCTGCAACATAAACGAAATCTTTTCCTGGAGCATCTAAAACCAAAGTTGCTTTTGTCGCATCTGAAGTATTGTAATTGATACCGTCTTGGAGTCCGGCAGGAACAGCTTGCGAAATGGTAGTTGGAGCAACAATAACCGTGAATTTTCTAGTGATAGTAGAACCATTTTGTGTAACTTCTAAAACATAATTTGTATTGGAAGCAATGTTAGTATGGTTGAAAGAATAACTTGATGTACTCGTGTTCGAATTCAAAGTCAAGCCATTTCCTTTTAATACATAGCTTGCATTACCGCCTGTATTAGTTGCGGCAATATTCAGATTACCACCAGCATTCATAATTGTAGTGCTGTTGTTTACAGGAGAAGTCAAATTAAGCTGGAAGGCACCAATATTAAAAATAAAATCCCCGCATCCGCTTGGAGTTTGCTGTTTTTTTAATTCTTGTGAGCCATTAGCACTTCTAAAAACCATTCCAAGTTTTGTAGCATTTGCTTGTTGAGTGGCGTTTAGATTAAAGTAGGTGCTTGGCGTTAAAGTGATACTCCAAGTCCCATTTCCGTTATTGGTCATAAGACCGATTCCGTCGTCTTGACCCCAGTTTCCAATTGCGCCAAATCCGAAAGCATTACTGTCATCACCGGCACCGGCATGCATATAGACTTTAGGAGCTGTTGTTGGAATCCCGTTACAAGATTGAGCCGCCAAAGAAACCGTAATGGTAATTTGATCCGTCACATTAAATGTAGCGGGAGAAATTGTTACTTGGGCATTTGTAAATAAAGAAAAGGCAAGAAAGAAAAGTAAAGATATTTTTAATTTCATAGCTTGTAGTTTAATTAAAAAAAGGGCTGTAAAAGAACAGCCCTTTTCTTGTTTTTGATTTTTATTGTAAAGTTGCGGTATAAGTGTATGCTCTTGGATTACTCAAATCCAATTCAACCAAGTAAGTTCCAGTAGCAGAAACACTCATGTTTGTACCATCGTTGAAATCTAAAATTCCATCAGCACCAGCATCTCCATAGTTTATTGCCCAACCATCATTAGCTCTAAATTTAAACTCGTTTCCAGCAGTCAGAACAATTGTAATCTCCCATTTTTTTGTGGTAGGGTTATATGTCATATCTTGATCCATAATTCCTCCATCAGGCCATCCAAGTGGTGTGGCAGATCCTGTAATAGCCCAACTTGTTTTTTGAACTGAATAGGTCAAGGCATCAGTATCAGCTTTAATCCAATAGTAACCTTCTCCTGTAATTGCAATATTTACTTCACCCTCCTGTAGTAAAGCACCTGAAAAACTTCCATCATCGCCGTAGTCACCATCAAAACTACTATTGGTTGGTAGTAATTTAAATTCAGAAGCCGGTTGATTCATGTATACGTATCCTTCAAAATCAGTTTCTCCGAAACCTGATGAAGCCAAGGCTGGAAGATTTGTACCGGTAGTCCAGTTAGCGCCATATCCACTTGCATTTAAGAAATCGCCAATAACATATAATTTTGGAGTTTCAGTTGTGTAAGGTGTTACTTTGATAGTAATCTTGTTTGAATATGTAACTTCTTCTGAATTATTACCCAAAGAAGATTTAATTCTAATGTCTAGATTTCCTTCTTCAAATGGAGCAATTCCTGTATTTAATGCAACTGTATTCAATTGCTCAACGGTCCAAACCAAGAAACGAGCTGAATTTACAGTTGATCCTCCCGAAACTATTGTAGCAAAATCTGTTCCTGCAAGCGCAACTTCTACTTCATAATTTGCAGCAGTTTGAACATCAAAATCGGCATGGTTCCATACTAAAGTTGTAGCTTCTGATGCAGCATTTTCTGGCAAAAGCACATAGGTCGCTCCATCTGTTGGAGTTATTAATTCAGGACCACCTGTAGCACTAACAATAGTTTGGTCGTCATTTTCACACGCTAATGCTGTAATAAGCATTAAGGCAATTGATGATATTTTTAATATTTTTTTCATTTTTAAAATAGTTTAAAATTAAAAACCTGGGTTTTGTGTTAAATTAGGGTTTGCTTGCAATGCGCTTAATGGAATTGGGAATAAATTGTAGGTTGATGGAATGGAAGTTCCTGCCACAACATTACCTTTCCATGGCCATAAATAAGATCCTCCAGTGAATTTTCCAAATCTGATTAAATCTGTTCTTCTGTGTCCTTCAAGGTTTAACTCTCTTGCTCTTTCATCAAGAAGGAAGTTCAATGTCATTTCAGATGAAGTAATTTCAGAGGCATTTGCTCTCAATCGAATTTTGTTTACATACTCAAGAGCTTGAGTTTCGCTGCCTCCACCTGCACCTCTAACTACGCATTCAGCATACATCAGGTATGCATCTGCAAGTCGGAATAATGGGAAATCTGTTCCAGAGAATACTGTTGGAGTGCTAGGAGAATTGAATTTAGAATTTCTAAATTTAATTGATGGATATCCGTTTGTCCATTCTTTATAGTCTGTCATTTCATAAGTATGACCTTGAGTCCAAAATAGTTTAGCTCTAACATCTGTAGAAGTTTGTAAATTCCCAAACAAACCATACCATGCTTTTGTAGCTCTATGACCAGCCCAGGCATCGTTACCACCAGGATTTCCAAATTCAACTGGATTCATGGTTGCACTGTTCATACTGCCATTTACGATATAAGTGGTATTTCCAAAACTTTGGCTCACAAGTGCATCAGCAATTAACGGATAAATAATTTCTGTAGAAGTTTCATTATCACCAGAAAAGATGCTTACAAAATTAGGTGCTAATGTATAACCACCTTCATCAATTACTTTTTTAGTGTAAGTTAAAGCATCAGTATATCTCTGCGTTCCGGTGTAAACTTCAGCGTTGATATACAGTTTTGCTAGAAGCATTCTAACAACAGCTTTGTTAGCACGTCCATAAGTATTAGTTGTTCCGATCGTATTCTCAATTGCTAAAAGCTCAGATTCTACAAAGTTAAAAAGCTCTTCTCTTGATGCTTGTGGAAGCGGAGTAGATACTCCTGCATTTTGTTCTGTAACTAAAACACCTTTTCCGAAACAGTCAATCATGTAATAATAAGCTAAAGAACGTAGAAAACGAACTTCGCTAATAACCTCTTCTTTATTGGCGACATCAACACTGTTAAGCACAACAAGTAGGTTGTTACATTGTGGAACAGTATAATAAACTCTGTTGTACAGGTAACGGAAAAACTTATTGTTTTCATCCCAATTTGAGGTAGTTGTCAACTGATCTAGTCCGTTATCTCCCCAGCGATTTTTCATTCCGTCGGCTGTAAATTCCTGAAGATTGATGATGCCTCTTAAAAATGGAGATTCTCCCGGATCATCACTAATGTCTGAGCTTCCAGAACCGTTTGGTCCTGATAAGGCGAAAGATCCATATAATTTAGACATGATTCCTTCAATAGCATTAGGATCGCTAGCAAGAAGTTCTTCTAAAGATAATTCTACTTTTGGTTCAGTATTCAAATCGTCCGTACATGACAATGCGGAAACGAGTAAAATACCCAAACCAAATAATTTTAATTTTTTCATAATTTTCATATTAACTTTATTAAAAATCTAAACTCAAACCAAATGTGTAAGTTGTTGGTCTTGGATAGAAATTATTATCAATTCCACCAAAGTTTTCTGGGTCCTGACCAGTATATTTAGTTAGGATAAATGGGTTGTTTACAGCGCCATACAATCTTAGAGAACTTGATTTAATGATTTTATTGAAACGGTATCCTAAAATAATATTTTCGCATCTCAGGAAAGTTGCATCTTGTAAGAAATAATCAGAATAAGCGGCATTTCCATTGAAATTTTGGAAATCTAAATTTGCTTCTCCACTGTAGAAATCTAATACATTTGATAAACTATTTGAGTTTGTAGGGATTGCTTTGTCTACCCATCCTGATGTTAATTCACGAGCGTTATATATTTGCCCACCAATTTGTCCTCTGAAGCTAGAGCTAAAATCCCAGTTTTTATAGGTGAAATTTAGTCCAAATCCGTATGTCCAGTTCGGAGTCATTTGTTTGTAATATCTGTCATCGTTAGTAATTTGATTATCACCATCACGATCTACGAATGCACCTGGGATTGGATTTCCATCAGTATCATATAATTGTTGGAACACCCAAAAAGAACTTGGTTGAAAACCAACGGCATGATACAATATAGTTTCGTTTGTTCCTCTTGGTAATCCAGCACCAGTGATAAGTCTTGTTACATCTTGTAAGTCAGTAATTTCAACATAACTATATGCCAAATTTGTGCTAATGTTAAGTGTAACATCATCTGTACTTATAGGCTTAAGGTTTAAGTTCAATTCAAAACCTTTGCTCTCAGTACTACCAACATTTTTTACGAATGTATCTTTCAATCCTTGTCCTGGAGGTAATGGCACAACCGCTAACAAATCGTTTGTTTCTCTTCTATAGATGTCAAAACTTCCTGACAAGAAACTATCCTTAAAAAAATCAAAATCAACTCCTAAGTTATAAGTGGTAGTTTTTTCCCAAGTAAGTTGATCGTTAAAAGCTCTAGGAGAATATAAGTTGAAACCTGGTAAATATTGACTGTTATTGTTTCCGGCATCTAATAATGCAAGAGAAGGATAAAAGCCAGCAGCACCAGTTATATCTTGTTGACCTGTTTTACCATAACCTAGTCTCACTTTAAGATCATTTACAAAGTTTAAATTTTTAATAAAATCTTCTTCGTTGATTTTCCAAGCTAATGCAGCTGAAGGAAAATAACCCCATCTTTTATCTTCGCTAAATAAAGAAGATGCGTCAGCTCTCATAGACAAAGTCAATAAATATTTGTTTGCAAAATCGATATTAGCTCTACCAAAGAAAGATTGAAGATTTAACTCATTGTAATATCTATTGTTAGGGTTGTTTTCATTAAAGTTTATATCTCTAACACCTGTGGCTTCTATATATTGAAAAATAGTTTTGTAGCCATCATTTTTAAAATTCTGATAAGCATAACCTCCTTGAACATCAAATTTTGTAATAAAACCACTTAGCGTTTTAGCATACGCCAAGTAAGCATCCATAGTCGTATTATTCATTGTTTGATCTTCTAGATAATTATCACCTGGATTGAATCTATAATCTGCCCCATTGTTAAAAACTCTGTAGGTAGCCAATGAATTATCAAAAAATGTTTCTCTGATTTTAGCTCTTGAAGCATCCAAGCCTAAATTCACAACTGCTCTTAATTCTGGCAAGAAGTGCATTTTATAATCGAATTCAATATTTCCTAAGAAACGAATGGCTTTTTCTGGGCGTTGCCTTTGTTGTAATAAAGCGACTGGGTTGTATTGTCCGCTCAGAGCATTTCCTCCTGCAACAAAATCTTGGTGATAGCCACCAAATCTATTACCTGGATTAGGATCAAAAACAGGCTTTGTAGGGTCCATGTTCACAGCTCCACCTAAAGCTCCACCTTCATCAATGGCATTTTTGTCTGTAATGATTCCTTTTGCATTCAAATCAATTTTCAAATGATCGTCTAAAACAGTTGGAGTCATTTTCAAAGAGTAGCTGTATCTTTTATAATCGTTAGTATTTACAACACCTTGATTTTTTGTATAACCTAGAGATGCTCTAAAAGGGATTTTGCCATATAAATTAGCTTTTGCACTAAAATTGTGATCAGTAGAAACGGCTGTTCTGTAAATTTCATCTTGCCAGTCAGTATTAAATAATAATCTTCCCTCAATTCCAGGAGTCGATGGATCATCCACAGCAGTAGTTGAAGGATCATCTACACCTAATAAATTTGTATAGGTAGGGTGATTTTCTTGAATGAATTTAGTGAATTGCGAACCATTCATCAAAGGTATTTTTTTGGTTACTTTTCCAATAGAAACATTTGCAGAATAATTAAATTCAGGTGTTCCGCTACTACCTTTTTTAGTCGTAATAATAATAACCCCGTTTGAAGCTCTAGAACCGTAAATAGCGGCTGCTGATGCATCTTTAAGGATTGTAAAGCTTTCTATATCATTTGGATTGATCAACGACAATGGATTTCCAACACCTGCTGGAGTGGTGTTGTCAACAGGAATACCATCAATAACAAGTAATGGGCTACTGTTAGCGTTTAACGAAGCTCCACCTCTAATACGAATATTTGGTGCTGAATCGGGTTGTCCTCCATTATTGGTTATTCTAACACCAGCTGCTTTACCTGTTAAAAGTTGGTCAGCAGAAACGATAGCTCCTCGGTTAAAATCTTTTGAAGTAACAGATGTAACAGATCCCGTTGCATCTTTTTTCTTCACGGATCCGTATCCGATTACTACAACTTCATCTAATTCTGAAGCATCTTCTTCAAGAGCAACTGCAATCTCGGATTGCGCATTATAAACGATGGAAAAATCCTTATATCCGATATAAGAAAAAACGATTTTGTCGCCTTTTTTTACATTAGATAATTTAAATCTACCATCAAAATCTGTTGCAGTACCGTTTTGGGTTCCTTCAACAGTTACATTTACTCCAGGAAGAGGTAGGCCGGAAGTTTTTTCCGATACCTTTCCATTTAAGGTGCTTTGTGCCAGCACACTAAACGGGAGTAGTAGTAATAAAAGTAACAACTTTTTATAAATTGTTTTCATACATTTTGTTTAGGTTAAAAATTGAGTTTTGTTAGCTAAAAATGCTTATAAATTCACTTCGAATGTTAAATTTATGTAAATATTTGGAACAAAAAAATCGTTTTCGTGAAAGGGGTTATCGCAAACGTTTTCGTGTTGAAAACTTTAATGAAAACATAGATTTTCAGGCTGTTAAATCCGATTAATAGAAAAATATTTATCTATATTCGCAAAATACCATTTAAAGTAAAATTAGAATGAGAAGAAAAGTCACTTTAAAGCAAATTGCAAAGGAATTGGATGTGTCCATTTCAACTGTTTCAAAATCGTTACGAGACAGTCCGGAAATCAGTGAAGATACCCGTCAAAAAGTGCAGGCTTTTGCGAAATTATACAATTATAAACCCAACCTGATTGCACTCAGTTTAAAAAATAAAAAAACGAAGACAATTGGCATTATCATTCCTGAAATTGTGCACCATTTTTTCGCAACCGTAATCAGCGGTATCGAGCATGTGGCCAACGAATATGGGTATAATGTTATTGTAACTTTATCCGACGAATCGTTTGATAAAGAGGTGATTAATATGGAAATGCTGGCCAATGGAAGTATAGACGGTTTTATCATGTCGCTCTCAAAAGAAACACAATACCGAAAAGATTTTCACCATATTACCGAAGTGATCAATCAAGGAATGCCTGTAGTTATGTTTGATAGGGTAACGAATGATATCTTATGCGATAAAGTTATTATTGATGATAATCTTGCGGCTTATGAAGCGGTTCAGAGTTTGATTGATAAAGGTTTTAAGAAAATTGCATTGATTACAACAGTGGATTATGTAAGTGTCGGGAAACTTAGAACGGATGGATATATCAAAGCCTTAAAGACAAATGATATTAAGGTAGACGAAAATCTAATTATACGAATTGAAGACATCGACAACTGTTCCGATCAAATTGAAAACTTGATTTCCAATAATGAAATTGATGCGGTTTTTGCTGTCAACGAACTTTTTGCCGTTACCGCTATCAAAGCGGCTAAAAATATCGGAATAAAGGTTCCTGAGGATTTAGCGATTATTGGATTCACGGACGGAATCATCTCCAAATATTCTTCACCGAGTATTACAACGGTGAGTCAAAACGGAATGAAAATGGGAGGAAAGGCCGCCAAGATGCTCATCGAGAGATTGGAATCTGAAGAGGAGGAAGAGGAACATTACAAGACAGAAGTTATTGAAACACATTTGGTAATTAGAGAATCTACGCCAACGTTGTAGTTTTTTGTAATTATTTGTTTTTCAATTGTTTGTGTTGTTGTGTTGGTCAATTTTGAAATGTTAATTTTTATGATTTATAATTTCTAACTTCTAATTTCTCAATTCTTTACCTATATTTACACCGATTATCAAGGCTTATAATTTTACTTCGAAAACAAAATAAAGTTTTGATAAGCACTATCGCTTATCGTAAATAATCAATTCATTACGATAATGGAAAAGCGTAAATTAAGTCTCTATGATATCTGCAACATGAGTTTCGGATATTTAGGGATACAAATGGGATTTGCCTTGCAAAATGCAAATGCCAGTAGAATTCTGCAAATCTTCGGTGCCGACGTACACAGTTTATCGTGGTTTTGGATCGTTGCTCCCTTAACAGGATTAATTGTCCAACCAATCATTGGACATTATAGCGACAGGACTTGGACACGCTTCGGAAGAAGAAAACCCTACTTTTTAATCGGATCAGTTTTAGCGGCATTTGGATTAATTTTCATGCCTCTGTCTGCCGCGTTAACGGCTTTTATGCCTGCGCTTTGGGTTGGAGCTGGAATGCTGATGATTATGGATGCATCGTTCAACATTGCCATGGAACCATTCCGTGCTTTGGTCGCCGATTTGCTTCCTTCAGATCAGCGAACTTTAGGTTTCAGCGTTCAAACTATTATGATTGGTTTGGGTGCGGTTATCGGTTCATGGCTTCCTTATGCCTTGAGCAATTGGTTCGGGATTTCAAATGAAGCACTTCCCGGCGAAGTTCCCTATCATTTAATTTTGTCGTTTATTATTGGTGCGGCTGTTTTGATTGGTGCTGTTCTTTGGACGGTTTCAACGACAAAAGAATATTCTCCGGCTGAACTAGAAGCATTTGATAAAGCTAAGGGAATTGTTCACGAGGAGGAAAGTTCAAGTCTGATGAACATTTTTGCGGATTTCAAGAACATGCCCACTACTATGAAACAATTAGGTTGGGTACAATTCTTCTCTTGGTTTGCACTATTCGGAATGTGGGTTTTTGCAACTCCAGCAATAGCGCACCACGTTTACAATCTTCCGTTGGAAGACACAAGCAGTAAAACGTATCAAGAAGCGGGTGACTGGGTCGGAATTATCTTCGGAGTTTACAACGCTATTTCTGCCATTTTTGCCTTCTTCTTACCTTACATCGCTAAGAAAATCGGAAGAAAATCTACACACACTTTTTCATTAATCGTCGGAGGTATCGGATTGATTTCGGTCTATTTTGCACCATCACCAAATTGGTTGATTTTGTCAATGGTAGGCGTAGGAATCGCTTGGGCAAGTATTTTGGCTATGCCTTATGCAATCCTTTCAGGTTCGATTCCTGCGAAAAAAATGGGAGTTTACATGGGGATTTTTAATTTCTTCATCGTAATCCCACAAATCATCAACGCCATCATCGGCGGTCCAATCGTTAAATATGTTTATGGTGGAAATCCAATCTACGCCATTGTTGCGAGCGGTGTTGCCTTTTTAATTGCTGCATTGTTTGTTTCGAGAGTAAAAGATGAAGACGACACAATTAAAATTTAAATTTTGAAAACAAAAGCATTTATATTCGACCTTGACGGCGTTATCGTGGACACCGCAAAATATCATTATCTAGCTTGGCAGAAGATTGCGAACCAACTCGGAATCGAATTTACACCAGAACACAACGAGGAATTAAAAGGCGTTAGCCGAGTTCGCTCATTGGATCTAATCCTTGAACTAGGAAAAATCGAAGCAAGTCAGGAAAACAAAGACAAATGGTTGGTTCAAAAAAATGAAGACTATTTGTCGTATTTAGTCGATATGGACGAAAGTGAAATTTTAAGTGGCGTTGTTCCTGTCTTAAAGTTTTTAAAAGAAAATAATCAAAGGATTGCTTTAGGTTCTGCAAGTAAAAATGCTAGGCCAATTTTAGAAAAGACTGGAATCATCAGCTATTTCGATGCCATTGTGGATGGAAATGATGTTACCAATGCAAAGCCAGATCCGGAAGTTTTTCTTCGAGCTGCACAGCTTTTGAATACTGATCCTGAAGACGCCATTGTTTTTGAAGATTCTGTTGCAGGCGTTCAAGCTGCAAATATCGCCAGTATGACAAGCATTGGAATAGGCGATGCAAAAATCTTGCACGAAGCAAAATTCATCTTCCCAGATTTCACCCATATAGAGGAACAATTTATCAAATCATTAATCAAATAAATCACTGTTGAAGGTTTCAAGTTTAAGAACTTAATCAAACTCTTTTTACTTTAAACATTAAACTTTTAAACAAAAAACACAATGAATCAAGATTATATCAAACCAGATAATTGGTCCATCATAGAAGAAGGATTTGATGCCGAAAGGGTCAAATCGTCCGAAAGTTTGTTCAGCATCGGAAATGGTGCAATGGGACAACGTGCCAATTTTGAAGAAAATTATTCAGGCGAAACCTTCCAAGGAAGTTACATCGCCGGAATCTATTATCCAGACAAGACAAAAGTAGGCTGGTGGAAAAACGGCTATCCGGAATATTTTGCAAAAGTATTGAACGCTCCAAATTGGATTGGAATCGAAATTGAAATCAACAGAGAAAATTTTGATTTGGCCAAATGCAAATCAGTTTCGAATTTCAAGCGTGAATTGAACATGAAAGAAGGTGTTTACTACCGTTCTTTTGAAGCTGTTTTACAAAATGGTGTGGAAATTTCCGCTAAAATTACACGTTTCCTTTCGTTGGATAATGACGAATTGGGAGTTATTAATTATGAAATCACACCTTTAAACGGAGAGGCAAATATTGTTTTCAAACCCTATGTTGACGCCGGAGTTCACAACGAAGATGCCAACTGGGAAGAAAAATTCTGGGAACCGCTTGAAGTAAAACATTCAGAAAATGAAGCTTTTGTAACGGCAAGAACGTTCAAGACCCATTTTACGGCAACGACTTTTATGCAGAATGCGATTTTGTTGAATGGAAATTCAGTAAGTCAAAATCCTACTGAAATTCAAAAAACAGCAGATAAAATTCAGTTTTCTTACGAAGTAAAAGTTGGAAATAACGAAACAGTTTCTTTCCAAAAACTGGGAGGCTACACAGTTTCTTTAAACCACGAAAATACACAAACTGCAGCTCAAAAGGTAATTGCAGAAGGTCTGAAAATAGGTTACGCAAATCTATTGGAAAACCAAAAACTGGCTTGGTCGAAAATCTGGGAAATGTCCGATATTACTATCAATGGCGATGTAAAAGCACAACAAGGAATCCGTTTTAATATTTTTCAATTGAACCAGACGTATCTGGGTAAGGATTCTCGTTTGAATATTGGTCCAAAAGGTTTCACTGGAGAAAAATACGGAGGCTCGACTTATTGGGATACCGAAGCGTATTGCATTCCGTTTTACATGGCGACAAAAGACCAGCAAGTGGCGAGAAATCTGTTGACCTATCGTTACAATCAATTGGACAAAGCCATTGAAAACGCTGGAAAACTAGGTTTTACAAATGGTGCCGCTTTGTATCCGATGGTAACGATGAACGGTGAAGAATGCCATAACGAATGGGAAATTACTTTTGAAGAAATCCACAGAAATGGCGCTATTGCTTTTGCGATTTTCAATTATTTCCGTTTCACAGGCGATTACAGTTATATTCCCGAAAAAGGTTTGGAAGTTTTGATTGCCATTGCCCGTTTTTGGCACCAAAGAGCGACTTATTCTACCAATAAAGACCAATTCGTAATTCTTGGCGTTACGGGTCCAAACGAATATGAAAACAACGTAAATAATAATTTCTACACGAATTATTTGGCAAAGTGGTGTATCGATTACACTTTGGAACAAATTGAAAAAGTAGAAAAAGAATATGCTTCTGACCATTCTAGAATCATGTCTAAAGTAAATTTGGACAAAGGGGAAATGGCACAATGGAAGAAAGTTGCTGACAAAATGTATCTTCCCTTTTCGGAAGAACACGATGTGTATTTGCAACAAGATGGTTTCTTAGATAAGGAATTGGTGAAAGTCCACGATTTGGACAGAAGCCAAAGACCAATCAACCAAAAATGGTCTTGGGACAGAATTCTTCGTTCGCCTTATATCAAGCAGGCTGATGTTCTGCAAGGATTTTATTTCTTTGAAGACCATTTTTCGAAAGAGCAATTGGAAAAGCATTTTGATTTTTACGAACCTTTTACAGTTCATGAATCATCGCTTTCGCCTTGTGTTCACTCGATTCAAGCGGCAGGTTTGGGCAGAATGGAACAGGCTTATACTTTCTATTTGAGAACTTCTCGTCTGGATTTGGATGATTATAATAAGGAAGTGGAAGAAGGTTGTCACATCACCTCAATGGCTGGAACTTGGATGAGTATCGTTGAAGGTTTTGGAGGAATGCGTGTGAAAGATGACGCGTTGCATTTTGAACCAAGAATCCCGGAACAATGGGAAGGCTATTCATTCAAAATCAATTTCAGAAACCAAATTTTGCAAGTTTCTGTAGAAGCAAACGAAACCAAATTCAACTTGGAAGGTAGCAAAGAGCTTACTGTTTTTGTAAACGGGAAAGCTGTTTTGGTGGAGCCAAATACTTTGGTAACGGTTTAGAATTTTCAACATTAAGAAGTTAAGATTCTTCCATTAAGGTAATTAATAATTATGGTTACTTTTTATGAAAAAACCTTAATTCTTTAAATGCAGAACTTTAGCTTCTTAATGTTAAAAACAAAGACTATGACAAAGAAGGAAATAACGCAATTAAGTTACGAAATTGTCGGTTGTGCAATTACGGTTCATAAGGCTCTTGGACCGGGGTTGTTAGAATCAGTCTATGAAAAGTGCTTACGCGAAGAACTCCTTTTTAATGGATATCATGTTGAATCACAAAGAACAGTTCAACTTAAATATCGAGACATTTTGATTTCAACAGAATTGAGACTGGATTTGATTGTCAATGATTTAATTATTATTGAAGTTAAATCGGTGGAAAATTTACTTCCAGTTCACGAAGCACAACTTTTGACGTATATGAGTTTATTAGAAAAACCTCAAGGTTTACTGATAAATTTCTATACCGACAATATAACCAAAAGTGTCCGACCTTTAGTCAATGAATATTTTAAAAATCTTATGCCTTAATCTCCTTAATGAAAAAACTTAACTCCTTAATGTTTAAAATATGAAGCATATAAAACACAACTTCCTTCTACTCCTACTTATTTCTTTTTCAGCTTTTGCCCAAATCGATAAAGTAGAACCGCCTTTCTGGTATGCAGGAATGCACAATCCAGAACTTCAAATTATGTTCTACGGAAAAAATATCGCGCAATACGAAGCTTCGGTTTCAAATAATGTGGTGATTAAGAACGTAGTCAAAACTGAAAATCCTAACTACATTTTCATCACGATTGACACAAAAAATCTTCCTGCTTCTGATTTTGTTTTCTCTTTCAAGAACAAAAACAAAATAGCTTTTACTAAAAATTATTCCCTAAAACAAAGACGTGCCAATTCCGCTGAACGCAAAAGTTATGATTCATCCGATATGATGTATCTGATTATGCCAGATCGTTTTGCAAATGGAAATCCGAATAATGACAGTAATCTAGCCACAACCGAAAAAGCCAATAGAAGTTTGCCTGGAGGACGACACGGTGGAGACATTGCGGGAATCATTAAAAACTTAGATTATTTGGACGAATTGGGTGTTACCGCACTTTGGAGTACGCCACTTTGCGAGGATAACGACAAAGGCTATTCGTACCACGGTTACGGACAATCCGACCTTTACAAAATCGACCCACGTTACGGGACCAACGAAGAATATTTGAAGCTTTCAGCCGAAATGAAAAAACGCGGTATGAAATTAATCAAAGATTACGTGACCAACCATTGGGGTGCTGAACATTGGATGTTTAAAGATTTACCGAGTTACGATTGGTTTCATCAATTTCCAGGATACGCACAATCAAACTACAGAATGACTACGCAATTCGACCCAAATGCTTCCGCAATTGATGCAAAATATTGTATGGACGGTTGGTTCGTTCCGTCGATGCCTGATTTGAACCAATCGAATCCTTTGGTGTTGAATTACATCACCCAAAACGCCATTTGGTGGATTGAATATGCTGATTTGGATGGATTCAGAGTCGATACCTATTCATACAACGACAAAGTTGGAATCGCAAAATGGACAAAGGCAATTACCGACGAATATCCGTATTTCAATATCGTTGGAGAAGTGTGGATGCACGACCAAGCTCAAATGTCATACTGGCAAAAAGACAGCAAGATTGCAGAAATTCAAAGCTATAATTCGTATTGCCCGAGTGTGATGGATTTTACGTTGCACGATGCTTTTGGAAACGTTTTCAACGAAGACAAAGACAGTTGGAACGACGGAATGATTAAAGTGTACGACAATTTCACCAATGATTTCCTTTATCCAAACGTCAACAACCTTTTGATTTTTGCCGAAAACCACGACACGGGACGTTTCAACCAAAACTATAAAAACGACATCAAGAAATACACGATGGCAATGGCTTTGTTGGCCACAGTTCGAGGAATTCCACAGTTGTATTATGGTTCCGAAATCGGAATGGCAGGAGATAAAGGAAAAGGCGATGCCGATATTCGTCAAGATTTTCCAGGAGGATGGGAAGGCGATAAAAACAACGCTTTCACAAAATCAGGAAGAACCGAAGAGCAGAATAAATTCTTCGACGTGACTTCAAAATTATTCCAATGGCGAAAAAATAAAAACGTCGTTCACTTCGGAAAAATGACGCATTACATTCCGGAGCATAATGTTTATGTATATTTCCGATACGATGATAAGGAAACTGTGATGGTCGTGATGAACAATTCCGCGGAATCGAAAACCATCAAAACAAATCGTTTTCAAGAAAATATTAAAAATTTCAAATCTGGGAAAGATGTACTTTCTGGAAAAACAATTGATGTTTCAAACGAAATTTCTTTGGAAGGGAAATCGGTTTTGGTTTTAGAATTGAAATAATAGCTCGCAAAAAATTTTTAAAATGACTCTCGCAAAGGTGCTAAGACGCAAAGTTTTACATTTTTTATTAAATTAGCTTTGCGTCTCCGCGTCTTTGCGAGAATAAATTGTTAAATTGAAATAATAGCTCGCAAAGGCGCTAAGACGCAAAGTTTTACATTTTTTATTAAATTAGCTTTGCGTCTCCGCGTCTTTGCGAGACAAAATCGACCTACTAACTTAACCGCCAAACAAAATGACTGAAAATGACCTATCCAGAATTATAGTAAATACCTGTTATAAAATACATACCCAATTAGGTCCTGGACTTTTAGAAAGTGTCTACGAAACCATCCTATGTTATGAACTAACAGAAATGGGATTGAAAGTGGAAAGACAAAAGCCTTTGCCCGTAATTTGGGAAGATGTAAAAATGGATATTGGTTTCAGAGCTGATTTGATTATAGAGGAAAAAGTAATTTTAGAGATCAAATCCGTTTCAGAAATAGCTCAAGTTCATCCAAAACAAGTTTTGACTTATTTAAAAATTACAGGATTGAAGTTAGGTTTGTTAATCAACTTCAACGAACCTTTAATTAAAGATGGAATTAAAAGAATAGTGAATAATCTATAAAAACATCTCGCAAAGACGCGAAGTCGCAAAGCTAATTCTTAACATAAAGATAGAAAAATTTGCGTCTCTGCGACTTTGCGAGACTAAAAAATATTTATGAAAAAAACAATCTTATTAGCTCTAGTGTTAACCGCTTTTATCTCCTGTAAAGACGATAAAAAAACGGTAGAAAAAACGCTAGCAACAACAGAAATAATCGCTCCCGTTTCAGATGCAACCGCTGAAAACGCCGTAATTTACGAAGCAAACATCCGTCACTATTCTCCGGAAGGAACGTTCAATGCGTTCACAAAAGACATTCCGGAATTGAAAAAATTAGGCGTAAAAGTAATCTGGCTGATGCCGATTTACCCGATTTCTATGAAAAATAGAAAAACGACGGATGGACGATTGGTTTCCGAAATCAAAGACCCAAAAGAAAAAGCAAAATACCTCGGAAGCTATTACGCCATTTCCGATTACACGGCAATTAATCCAGATTTAGGAACCAAGGAAGATTTTAGAAATTTGGTAAAAACTGCCCACGAAAATGGAATGTACGTAATCCTTGACTGGGTGGCGAACCACACCGGTTGGGACCACAAATGGATTACAGAACACCCAGAATACTACCACAAAAATGCAAAAGGCGAAGTAACCGACCCATTAAATCCAGAAACTGGAAAATCGTGGGGCTGGACAGACGTTGCGCATTTAAATTATGCCAGCAAAGAGCTAAACGAAGCCATGAAAAACGAAATGTTGTATTGGGTAAAAGAAGAAAACATCGACGGTTTCCGTTGCGATGTGGCTGATAATGTTCCTGCAACTTTCTGGCAAAATGCCATACCGGCGTTGAAAAAAGTGAAGCCGGTTTTCATGTTGATGGAATCCAACAAAAACTATCTTTTGAAAGACGGACTTTTTGATATGGGCTACGGTTGGGAAGCACACCACGTGATGAACGACATCAGCAAAGGCACAAAAACCGTCAAAGATTTGGATGCAGTTCTTGAGAAAATTTCTAAAGAATACGAAAAAAACGATTTCTTTATGAATTTTATCACCAACCACGACGAGAATTCCTGGAACGGAACCGAGTACGAAAGAATGGGCGACGGCGTGGAGGCTTTCACGGCTTTGACCTACGTTATGCCTGGAATGCCGTTGATTTACACGGGTCAGGAATACGATTTGAAACGAAGATTGAAATTCTTCGAAAAAGATTCCATCCCAAAAACAAAGGCAAAAATGTTCCCGATTTACGAAAAATTAGGCGCTTTAAAGAACAACAACGAAGCTTTAAACGGAGGTAAAAATCCGGCTTCATACAAACGTTTGGCCACTTCGGCAGATGCAAACATCTTCGCTTTCGAAAGAGAAAAAGGAGGTAAAAAAGTAGTTTATATTGGGAATTTATCGAAGAAAGACCAAGAATTTACCGCACCAGTCGACGGTACTTTCACCAATTATATGACGGGCGAAAAAGTGACTTTGGCCAAAGACCAAAAACACAATTTCAAGCCTTGGCAATATTGGGTTTTGACGAATTAATAAATAACACACCACCAAGAAATCAAGAAAAATTAAGGCAAAGCTTAATGAACCTTAATTTCTAATGGTTCAAAAAAAGTAAGCACAAATCTTCACGGTTTGTGCTTTTATATTTAGTAACAAAACAAATAGCATTCTTTCATCCATGTTCCCGCTTTCCATTACAATCTTTTTGTTCCGAACCCCGGAACAAAAAGGATTTCCATTTCAATCGGGGTTAGAAAAACAATCTTTAGGCTCCTTTTAATCTTTGTTCCAATCTTTGTCAAAAATCAGTGCAAATCATATAATCTGTGGCAAAAAAATAAAATGTAATTTTACAAAAAATTCTCCCTCTTGAAAAAAATACTTAATATCGGACATCGCGGAGCAAAAGGGCACGAACCCGAAAACACGCTTCCCTCTTTCCAAAAAGCATTGTATTTAAATGCCGACGGAATCGAGCTCGATGTTCACGTTTGTAAAACGGGAGAATTGATTGTCATCCACGATTTCACGGTGGATAGAACCACAAACGGTTCTGGAGCTGTTTCAGAATTATCGCTTTCGGAAATAAAATCATTGAAAATAAATAATGAAACTGAAGTTCCAACTTTGGAAGAGGTTTTAGATTTGGTCGGGACAAAATGTCTCATCAACATTGAATTGAAAGGTAGGCATACGGCAAAACCAGTTTCGCATCTCATTGAAAAATTCATCCTTGAAAAAGAATATTCCTATGATGATTTTATCGTGTCGAGTTTTCAGAGAGAAGAACTTGAAATGATGTTTACCATCAATCCAAGAATACATTTGGGTGTTTTGTCGCAAGCCAGCGTTACGCAAGCTTTGGAATGGGCGAATGCTTTTTCGGCGAAAGCCATCCATCCGCATTTCAGTCTTTTGACCGAACACAATGTTCAAAAAGCACAAGAACAGGGTTTCAAGGTCTATACGTGGACAGTAAACGAAACCGAAGACATCGAACGAATTAAGAACTATAACGTAAACGGAATTATCACCGATTTCCCCGAAAGAATATGAGCCAGAATTTCGACATAATCATTGTAGGCGGAGGTGCCGGAGGTTTTTTTACAGCAATAAATATTGCGGAGAAACATCCAAAATTAAAAATAGCCATCTTAGAACGAGGCAAAGAAGTTTTGACGAAAGTCAGAATTTCAGGAGGAGGAAGATGCAACGTTACCCACGCTTGCTTTGAACCGAATGAATTGGTCAAATATTATCCTCGTGGCGAAAAGGAATTACGTGGTCCGTTTCATCAATTTTGTTCGGGCGACACAATCGAATGGTTTGAAAAACATGGCGTTGAATTAAAAATTGAAGACGACGGACGGATGTTTCCAGTTTCGAATTCATCACAAACCATTATTGATTGTTTCACAACCGCCACCAAAAAACTCGGAATCCAAGTCTTGACGGGACAAAGCGTGCAATCGATTTATAAATCGGAAACTTCCGATGGAAACTTCTGGAAAATCGAAACCCAAAACGAACAATATATCTGTGAGAAATTGGTCTTGGCTACAGGAAGCAATCCAAAAATGTGGGAAACGCTTCAAGAGTTCGGACATTCCATTGTTTCGCCCGTACCTTCTTTATTTACCTTCAATATAAAAGATCCAAGAATTAAAGAATTGCCAGGTGTTTCCGCACTAGTTTCGGTAAAAGTAAAAGACACAAAACTGACTTCAACCGGACCTTTATTGGTCACGCATTGGGGAATGAGCGGACCGGCTATTTTGAAATTATCCGCTTGGGGAGCTCGAATTTTATTCGACAAAAACTATCAATTCACGATTTTTGTAAACTGGCTGAATGATGTCGATGCTGAAGATGCAGAAAAAATCTTAAAAGAATTAAAGCAAGAACATTCCAAGAAAACAGTCTCCAAAAAATCGCCTTTTGAATTCCCGAATCGTTTGTGGGAAAGTCTGGTTTTGGCTTCCGGAATTTCAGACGAAACAAAATGGGCCGATTTGTCCAAAAACCAATTGCAAAATCTATCCAATCAATTAACAAACGGACAATTTCAAGTGAATGGAAAAAGTACTTTCAAGGAAGAATTTGTAACAGCTGGTGGAATCGATTTAAAGGAAATCAACTTCAAAACTATGGAAAGCAAGATCCATCAAAACTTGTTTCTTGCTGGAGAGATTGTAAACATTGATGCCATCACAGGAGGCTTTAATTTTCAGAATGCGTGGACGAGTGGGTTTATTGTAGCAAATTCAATACTTTAGAAAAAATCTTACTATTTTAAGTTAATTGTTTTAAAATCAATGTATATTTGGGAACCAAAACCTAAATATGAAAAAACTATTACTTTCTTTTATACAAGTATTTATACTCTTATCGATTACTTCCTCAATGGCTCAAGTTGGCTTTACTTGTGATGAACCCATTGAAATCACAAGTTTGCCCTACCAACATATCGATGATACCGGTAATTATGGCAACACAATAATTGGATCTCAGGGGACATCTTGTGGAGTAAATTCTTCTTTGAGTTTTATTTCGGGTAATGATGTGATATATAGATATACAGCAACTCATACAGGTTTTATAAACGTCAATATGACTCCAAGCGCAACAAGATCATCTGTTTTTATTTATGCAGAATGTTCAGATATTGGTGTGAATTGTCTTGCAGGAACTGCAAATTTGGGTACTAATGTTAGAACCATAAATCAGTTTCCTGTAGTTGCTGAAGAAGATTATTATATAGTACTTTCATCAAATGATGTAACACAATCCTATGGATACAATCTAGTGATTCAATACGATGATTGCCCTAAACCTGTTAGTCCTTCTTTCAATCAATCTTTTGCCACATTTGATGGTGGAACATTTTTTTGGTTCGAAAACGGATCGGCAACTTCTTGGGAAATAGCTGTACAAGAGGTTGGAGATTCGATTCCACAAGGAAATGGGAACTACGTTGATACTGATGGTGTTCCAGGAATCGTAATAAATGATCTGCAACCTGCTCATCCTTACCAATTTTGGGTAAGATCAGTTTGCTCTGAAGGGGGATATAGTGCTTGGGTAGGACCAGTGGTTTTCAATACACTTATTTGTGAACCCCAAAACAAATGCGACTTTACTTTCAGAATGACTGACTCGGCCAATAATGGTTGGAATGGGGCGCGAATGCAGATAAGGCAAAATGGCATTGTGCAGGTAAGCAATGCAGGAAGCACAACAATTGGAGGAAACTATGCTTCTGGTGCAGGACCAGTTGATGTAACTTATTCATTGTGCAACGATGTTCCGTTTGATGTTTTTTGGCTTACAGCTGGATTTCAGCCACAGCAATGCGTGCTTTCAATTGTTAATTCTTTCGGACAAACAATATTTACCAAACCAGCAGGAGTGAGCGGTTCTGGAGAAGTGGTATACTCTGGGATATTAAATTGTACGACTCCTTTGTGCAGTGTTCCACCAACTGCTGTAAATGCAACAGAGATCACAACAGTGGGAGCAACCATAAATTGGATCGCTCCTGGAACAGAAAATATGCAATATGAAATTTTTGTTCTGCCAAGTGGAGCACCAACCCCGACATCTTCATCAATTCCAACGTATACTGGAGTAAATGGACCTTCAGCACCTTTTTCTTATGTAATAGCAAATGGTTTGTTAAGTTACACAAGCTATGATGTATATGTAAGAGTAGTCTGTCCCACAGCCGAATTATCTCCAGTTGCAACATTTACTACACGAGAAATCTGTCCACGACCAGTGAATTTATCTGTAAATCAACAGTCTGTTACCACAACTAGCGCTACATTGGTTTGGACTGAAGCGTCTACTTCAACCGAATGGGATGTCTTACTTTTAGCAGCAGGCCCAGAGGGAGAAGCACCTCAAGCACCAACTGAAAACCCTACAGTTAATCCAGAAGATAAGTATTTTCCAGGCGTTACAGCACCATCATTACTTGTTGAAAATTTAAATCCTTCAACCATTTATTATTTTTATGTTAGATCCATTTGCGAAGAAAAAAGTGTTTGGTCAGGACCATTCATTTTTAATACACTTACATGTAATGAGCAGGATAAGTGCGTATATAGATTTGTAATGAAAAACTCTGTAGCAACAAATTGGAATGGTGCTAGAATGCTTATTCGTCAAAATGGTGTCGTGGTAGCCACGATAGGAGCTAGTTTTAGTGGTCCTCAAGGAATAGCAGTAGCATTATGTGATAACGTTCCTTTTGATGTCTATTGGAGCCAATCAGGAAATTCTCCAGACCTTATAGGATTGGACATTGTAAATCCATATCAAGAAATTGTATATACAAAACTTCCTTCTTCGGGTAGCCCATTGACAATCCTCTATTCAGATGCTACATTAGGAAACTGTACAGCGCCTACATGCATACCGCCTACAACTTTGCAGGCAAATTTTGTAACCGCTACCGGTGCACAACTATCATGGACAGAAAATGGTACCGCCTCCCAATGGGAAATCTATTTGGCTCCAGATGGTTCGCCTCCGCCTGTTAATTATACACCTTTAAATACTGGAATTCCTAACTATTATCTAACGACTATTGGTTCAAGTACATTTACTGTAACGGATTTGGAACCTACAACAAGATATACTTTTTACGTTAGATCAATATGTTCAGATACAGATACTAGTGCTTGGACGTTTCTGCAATCTATCCTATTTACAACAATAATAAGCAATGACGAATGTATAAATGCCATAGATATACCCGTAAATACAGGAATTGAAGCAATTACATCATTAAATGTAAAAACAAATGGATCTACGGCTTCTTTGCCATCCATAACTTGTAACAGTCTTGTTTATACTGATGTTTGGTTTAAGTTTGTAGCAATCCAACCGATTCATGTTATACGATTTACAGATACTAGTAATAATGTTCAACTAGGACATGTTCTGCTAACAGGAAGTGATTGCCAGAGTATGAGCCAGCTATACTGTAATATTGGTTTAAATAGTGTTGCCTCAGGTTTAACGGCAGGCCAAACCTATTATGTTAGAGTTTTTAAATACGGGAGTTTGTCAGAATTAAACATCACTTTCAACATAGAGATTACAAGTCCTCAAATTGTCACGGCAACAAATGATGAACCAAGTACAGCAACACCAATAGTAGTCAACAGCAACAGCGAATGTAGTAATGTTACTTATGGGACAATTAATGGAGCAACAGCATCAAATTTATCTAATGTTTGTGGAGGGACAGCAAATGATGATGTTTGGTTTAGTTTTGTTGCAACTTCTCAAAAGCATGTTGTTTCTATTGTGGGTTTAGCAGGTACATCATCATCTGTCCTTAGTGCTGTATATTCAGGAACCCCAAATAGTTTGACTCTGGTGACTTGTTCTTTTCAAAATATGCAACCAACCATTTATCAAGACTACGCTATTGGGCAAACTTATTATATCCGAGTTTGGACTGCTGAATCCGCCACGCAAACAGGCTTCTTCGGTATTTGCGTTAAGTCTATTTCAAGTTGCGAAAACCCAACTGTTTTTTGCAATTCTTCTCAGCAAGCTCCCTATATAATCGAGAATACAACTGGAATTCCGTCTACTAGCGCTGTTGCATGCTTAAATACAAGCGCAAATCCTACATATTTTACTTTTCAAGTTGCGCAATCAGGAAAACTGGTCTTCAATATATTGCAGAACAGCAATTTTGATCAAAATGGAAATCCAGTAGGCATCAATAGAGATATAGATTTTGTGGCTTGGGGACCTTTTACAAGTCCAGATAACTGTGAGGCGATTTCATTTACCGATTGTCCACTGTGCCCAAATAACACACAGAATTCAATTTTTTACCCTTATGGAAATATAGTAGATTGCAGTAATGATGCGAGTTATACTGAAACATTAACTATTCAGAATGCGGTTGCAGGAGAATATTATATTGTCATGCTTACAAATTTCAGCCAGCAAACGGGTTATATAAGATTAACACAAACAAATTCAAATACAGAAGGTGCAGGATCTACAATCTGTGGAGCCAGTATAAAACTGATTGCTTTTGTAGATGAAAATGTCAATGGCCTAAAAGATCCAAATGAAACAAATTTCACCTACGGATCATTTACTTCCAAAAAAAATGAAGAGGTTCCAGTAAATGTTTATTCTCCATTGGGTATATTTTCTGTATTTGATTCAAATCCAAGCAATCTGTATGATTTTGCATTTCAAATAGAGGAAGAATACAGCAGTTATTATGCAGCAGCGCCAACAAATTATAATAATATCAGCGTATCATTTGAGAACGGATCACAATATTATTTTCCAATAAACAAAATCCAAGATTATACCGATGTGAGTGTTTCAATAGTGCCACTCACAGATCCGCGACCTGGTTTTCAATACAGCAATAAAATCATCTACAAAAACACCGGAACAACTGCCGCTTCAGGAACACTTGCTTTCACAAAAGACAATGATGTTACCATAGTTTCAGTAGGGCAGGAAGGCATTGTAAATACTGCTAATGGATTTACTTATAATTATATTGATTTATTGCCTTCGGAAACGAGATCGTTTAACATCAATATGTCGGTTCCGTCAATTCCAACCGTAAACATAGATGATGTGCTAACCAATACCGTGACAGCTACAATTCCAACTGCTGATATAAACATCTTAAACAATGCTGCCACCGTTTCGCAAATTGTAATTGGAGCCTACGACCCTAACGACAAAATAGAAGCTCATGGAGAATCGATAGATTTCAATACGTTCACCCAAGAGGACTTCTTAACATACACCATTCGTTTCCAAAATACCGGAACAGCAAATGCAATCAACGTTACAATAGAAGACGAACTCGATACAAAACTCGACGAAACTTCAGTGCGAATGATCAGTTCAAGTCACAACTACACTATGGAGCGAACCGGAAGTAAACTCATCTGGAATTTCAGTAATATTCAGCTTCCTCCACAAATAACCCATGAAGTTGAAAGTAATGGCTATGTAACCTTCAAGGTAAAACTGAAGCCAGGTTTCGCCTTAGGTGATATCATCCCAAATTTTGCCGAAATCTATTTCGATACCAATCCGGCGATTGTTACCAATACTTTCAATTCTACTTTCGAAGATCAGCTATCTACATCTGAATTTTCATCTGGAAACCTCTTGATTTATCCAAACCCTTCCAACGGAATGGTATATATCAACACCCAAAATACCAACGAGAATCTGAAGCAAATCAATTTGTATGATGTTCTCGGAAAAGTGATTCTATCTTCTAAAAATCTTTCAGCAAAACAATCCAACATTGATGTTTCGTCGCTCGCAAAAGGAATTTATATGATAGAGATTACTACAGAGAATAACTTCAAGCATACTAAAAAACTGGTTGTAAATTAAGCCTATTTGTAGTTAACACTAATAAAAAATCCCGACGCAATATGCAGTCGGGATTTTTTTTGTTGTAGTATCTTAAAAAAGGTTCAGCCTTTTATTTTAAAATTTTATTTATAGCAAACCGGAATAATTTCGCCTTTAGCCAGGCAATATTTTTCTACCAATTCAGGTGTGATTTTTTTGGTATAATCTTCCTCAATTACGGTAAATCCTATACTTCTTAGCTTGTCAAAATAATCTCTTCCATAAATACGAACGTGATCGTATTGCCCGAAGATTTTAGCCCTTTCTTTCTGGTCGGTAATAGAATCATCTGAAAAGGTGGTTGCTCTGTTCAGGTCCTGTGGGATTTGGAAGATTCCCATTCCGCCCGGCTTTAATACTCTATGCAACTCTTGCATTGCCTTAGTATCATCTGGAATATGTTCCAAAACGTGGTTACAAAGGATGATGTCATACGAATTGTCCTCAAAAGGCAAATCGCAGATATCTGCTTTTACATCTGCCAAAGGCGAAAACAAATCGGTTGTGGTATAATCTAAGTTCTTTTGATTTCTGAATAACTTATAAAAAGCCTGTTCGGGTGCAAAATGCAACACTTTCTTTGGAGCGGTGAAGAAATCGGTTTCATTTTTCAAATACAACCACAACAAACGGTGTCTTTCCAACGAAAGTGTACTTGGCGAAAGCACATTGTTTCGTTGTGTTCCGTATCCGTAAGGTAAAAAACTTTTGAAGCTTCTTCCGTCAATTGGGTCGGTAAATGTATTTCCCTTTAAGGCAAAAGCCAAAACAGGGCGAATCACATAACTTAACCGAATAAGCAATGGACGGGGAATTGTATTGAGTATAAATTTAAACACAGATTTCACAGATTATCACAGATTTATTATAGGATTACTCTTTTATAGTTTAAACTGTCTTCGCCAAAATTGATTAACAAACCAATCTTATTTTTAGAAGCAGCTAGGTAATTTAATGTTTGTTTGATTTCGCTACTGGATAATTTTTCAATAGCTTTCAGTTCTAAAATGATTGTACCAAAAACGGTAAAATCTGAAAAATAATACCTCGGCAGAATAATATCTTTGTATTCAATATTATATTTTTTTTCTCTTTCGTAAGGAACATAATTGCGTTTAAATTCATATTCCAAAGCATCGGCATATACATTTTCACTGTGACCTTTTCCAAGAATTTTGTGTACTTCCATACACAAACCAATTATTTTGTAGGTTTCTTCTTTTAGATAAAATTCTTCCATTGTTTGGCGATTAAAGTTATCATTTACAAATCAGTTTCAAGATTCAATAATATCTGTGAAAATTTGTGAAATCTGTGTTACAATACAAGTGGTTGCTTCCTAAACTCATCCTCCTCATTCGAAGTGATTCCCAAAGCTTGGTAGATGTAAGCATAAGTAGAAAGCAATTCAGGTTTTCCG
>NZ_JBMGQS010000013.1:0-93157 GCF_049060005.1 Flavobacterium sp. PLA-1-15
AAAATACCGATGCATCAAGATTTGCAATTGGTTATGATAAGGATGCAAAACCCTACGAAACCATCCAAAACAAAACACCAAACGCCGCCGATGACCTGCACACCACCATCCAAGACTATGGAAACTTCTTGGTAAGCATTCTCGATGGTGCGAATCTAAAGAAAAACATCTACCAAGAAATGCTCCAAAAGCAGGTGCAAACAAAGGAAAGCAAATACTTCGGCCTCGGTTTTGAAATCTATGATTTAGGACAAGAAGAATTCGCCCTCTCCCACGGTGGCTCCGATCAAGGCACGCAGTGCATCGCCTTCCTCCTACCGAAAACTAAGCAAGGCATCCTCATCTTCACCAATTCTGATGTGGGCAACATCATCTTTGAAAAACTCCTTACCCAATATCTAGGCGATAACGGAAAAAAAATTATAGAGATAGAAATGAAACAAAAATAATAGGGTAAACATAATTTATAGTACAGTAATTTAATCTATTAATATAGTAATATTTTAATATGGTTAAATTATTTTATAAGATAGTAATTAAATTTTATAATATAGTGATATTATTTTTCAGTACAGTTATTAAAATTTATAATACAATAATTTTATATCCTAAAACAGTAATCATATTTATAAGTACAGTAATTAAATTATCTAATACGAAAATTGTATATAATAATGATTTTTTTATTTAAAACTTTGCTATATTTGAGTATAGTAATATTTTAAAAGCATGGAATACAAAAAAAAATACCAGATACAAGGCAAAGATCCCTATCCAAATATGGGAGAAATGTTAGAGAGACACATGAAAGAACGCAACATAAGCCAAGCCTCCCTAGCCCGAAAGATCAACATTTCACCAAACGGAATCCTGAGCTATTTTTCTCAAGAATCCCTTCAAGCGGGTGCCCTTTGGAAGATAAGCACCGCCCTAGATTATAACTTCCTGGCCGAAATTGCCGCACAGCATCCAATTGGAGTGCCACCCACCCCAAGAGAACTCGAACTCGAAGAACGAGTAAAAATCCTGCAGATAGAACTCGAAGTCTACAAACGCATCACCGGAAAATAAAAAAGGGTCGGCTATAAAACCGACCCTCTTCTTCAACTTATAATTACTATCTAATTAATTATAACCTTTTTCCATGATTTCTCAAATGCATTCTGAAGCTCTACCAAATAAACACCCTGCGATAATCCATTAGCATCCACTTCCACTTCCGTAGCACCAGCTTTCGCTTCAACCGTCTTTACAAAAGCACCCGTCTGCGTGTAGATATTGATTTTTTCCAAAGTAGTCTTAGACTTCACCACAAAATTTCCATTAGACGGATTCGGGTAAAGAGCCGCTGCATTCAAAGAAAAATCCTCCACACCAAGGGTTGTAAAAGGAGCATTAATAGCATAACCTCTATTAGTACCTCCATGGTTATTTATAGTATATCCGGCATTGCTTCTTCTGGCCCATGCAAAATCTATTGAAGTATCTGCATAATTGAATGTAAAATCATTGTTACCATCTCCAGTAACAAAAGGTCTAGTAAAAACAATTGTCCTTAGACCTGTTGAAGGAGAATTATTGGTATTAGAAACCAATGTCCAATTGTTGGTATCCGTTTCAGGAACTTCCCCTTCTCCTTGGTGAACAGCGTCCACTAATGTTTGATTATTCCAATATACCAAATCAGTACCAGCCATCATTCCTTGACCATTTGCAAAAGACCCAAATTGCAACGCAAACCATCTGTCATTTGGCCCAACAAGCGTAAGTTTAGCGGTTGTTGTAGTATTATTTAATTCCAATGTAGCCTTCACATTGGTCGACAAGTTCACCTCGCCCGTTGATTTCGTCTGTGCAAAACCTCCAAGTGAAAGCAATGTCATTAATAAAAGAGTAGTTTTTTTCATGTTTTGGGTTTTATTTTAAAAGGTTAATAATTTCCTGATTGTTAGAAAAAACAGCATATTCAAAAGCCGTTTTTCCTGTTTTGTCCACTTTAGTTTTATCTGCCTTGTGAGCAAGAAGCAGTTTCGTCACGCCTACATTCTTAAACTGAACTGCATACATCAAGGCAGTAGTGCCATTTGCATCGGCAAAATTCACATCGGCCTTTTTATTGATAAGCAATTCCGCAACCTCGGTATTTCCTTTCACGATAGATGCCATAAGCGGTGTCCCCATACTACTGGAACCATTTATATCACTTCCGTTTTCAATAAGAAACTTCGCCACTTCGTTATTACCGCGGTAGCACGCCAATATCAAAGGAGAATATCCAGAGTCGTTAACCGTGTTGAAAATTTTAGGATCTTGCTTGTACAGCGCTTTAGCCTGATCTACTGTTCCCTTGCGGGCAACATCAAAAACATTCAAAGGCTCTTGAGCAGAAGCAATTTGAAAAGACAAAAAGAATAGAAAGAGAATGTAATTTTTTATCATAATCGTTGACGATTTTTAAGCAAATATATTAATTTTAACATATCAATAAACAGATGCAGGAAAAGAAAAAAGGTTGCGTGAAATATTTAAAATTTCTCGCAACCTTTTTAATATGTATAAAAAACGGTCTGTTTACAGCTTTCTAGTAGACTCTCTCTGCCTTAATTCCGTTTTAACCACAGTAGTCTTAGAAGCATACTCTTCATCGTCTTTGCTCTCCAATTTATCAATAAGCAATCGCGCAGCCGCCTCTCCTATCTCAGGACCATGCTGACTCACAGTTGAAAGACTCGGCGTCAACCTTCTCGACCAAACCCCGTCTGCAAAACCTATCACTGATAAATCCTCCGGTATTTTATAGCCATTCTTCAATCCCATCTTGATTCCCGAAACCGAAGCATGTTCGTCCAAGGCAAAAATTCCATCAATTTTATGCTCTTTGAATAAAGCGATTACTTTCTCATCAAAATCTTCAACAGAATCCGTCAACACTATAAGATTCGGATCCACTTCAATATTATGATGCTCCAAAGCCTTGAAATAACCTTTGGCTCTTAGCTTTCCAACACTCAAATTATCAATAGTCGAAAACAATGCAATCTTTTTGCAACCAGAGTTAATAAGGTGCTGTGTAGCATCAATCGAAGAATCAAAATCATCCACAATCACCTTGTCACACGAAACTTCGTCCGTCACCCTGTCAAACATCACAATCGGAATACCATCATTAATAATCTCAGTAAAATGCTGATAATAACTTTCCTTCTGCGTCTCTTCAGACATCGACAAGATAAACCCATCAATCGTTCCGTTGCTCAACATCTGTAAAGTATGAATTTCCTTCTCAAGCGATTCATTCGAAATACACGTAATCACATGATAACCCTTCTCATCGGCCACCTTCTCGATTCCTGTAAATACCTTCGCGAAGAAGGAATTCAATATATTCGGAATAATAACCGCAATGGTCTTGGTCTTTCGATTTTTGAGGTTGAGCGCCGTGATATTCGGTTTGTAATTCTTGAGTTTTGCAAACTCCTGAATCTTGATTTTTGTAGGCTCACTAATTTCGGGGCTGTCGTTTAGTGCTTTAGAAACTGTAGAAACCGAAACTCCGAGTTCCTTGGCAATTTGCTTCAGTGTAGCTTTTTCTTTCATACCTATATAAATTGAGTGGTAAAAATACTAAAACAATTCATACAATCGATTATTTGGAGCGAAAGGTTAAGGCATTTTCGGAATCTTTATTCCCGCTTTCCGTTACAAATGAAATTCATTGAACACCAAAACAAATAAAGTCTTGTGAAATAATCTTTTCTTTTTTAAGAAAAAAAGAAAAGGATTTCCACTACAATCGGGGCTAAATGGCCAATCATTTTCTCCGTATAGCGTTAATTTCTAAAAAAATAAACCCTTAAATTAAAACTCGTAAAATAATCTTTTACAGCAGTTTGGATAATAAATAAATAATTGTACTTTTGCACTCCCTTTATTGGGAATGGAATGTTTAATTAAAAATTTATTATGGACGCATTAAGCTACAAGACACAATCAATTAACAAAGCCACTGTAACTAAGGAGTGGGTTGTTGTTGATGCTGACGGTCATAACTTAGGTCGTCTTGCTTCAAAAGTCGCAATGATTTTGAGAGGTAAGTACAAGCCAAGTTACACACCACACGTGGACTGTGGAGATAACGTAATTGTTATCAACGCAGAAAAAATCAACCTTACAGGTACTAAAATGGACGACAAAATTTACATGCGTCACACAGGTTACCCAGGAGGACAAAGAACTTTAACTGCAAAAGTATTACAGGCAAAAAACCCTGCAGCTTTGGTAGAAAAAGCAGTAAAAGGAATGTTACCTAAAAACAAATTAGGAGCAGAACTTTTCAGAAATTTAAATGTTGTTGTAGGTACTGAGCACAAACAAGGCGCTCAAAAACCTAAAACTGTTAACCTTAACGATCTTAAGTAATGGCTACAATTCACAAAATCGGTAGAAGAAAAACTGCTGTTGCTCGTGTTTATGTTACAGAAGGAACTGGAAACATCACAGTAAACAAAAAAGCATTCGCAACTTATTTCCCAACAGCTACTTTACAGTACAAAGTATTACAACCAATGTCTATGACAGAAAATGTAAACAACTTTGACGTAAAAGTAAACGTTTACGGAGGTGGTTCAACAGGTCAAGCAGAAGCTGTAAGAATGGCTTTGGCAAGAGCAATGTGCGAAGTTGGTGAAGGAAACAGAGCCATCTTGAAACCAGAAGGTTTATTAACAAGAGACCCAAGAATGGTTGAACGTAAGAAATTCGGTCAGAAGAAAGCTCGTAAGAGATTCCAATTCTCTAAACGTTAATATTACCGTCTTGTTCAAATGGGACAAGACATCGTTCATTTATTATTTAAAAACACAATTGTTGTTCCTGTCGAGGCAGGAAATTAGTTTAGCATCTAAATGAAGCCTAAAGTCTAAAGCTTAAAGCTTAAAGCCTAAAAGGAACATTGCTAATTCAACAGAACGTAAACTATTATTAAAATGGCAAACAAAGTAGAAGTTAAAGAATTACTAGAAGCAGGTGTTCACTTCGGACACATGACTAGAAAATGGGATCCAAACATGGCTCCTTACATCTATATGGAGCGTAATGGAATTCACATTATCAATCTATATAAAACTGCAGCTAAAATCGAAGAAGCTAACGAAGCTTTGAAGAAAATCGCTGCATCAGGTCGCAAAATTTTATTCGTTGCTACCAAAAAACAAGCAAAAGATATCGTAGCTGAAAAAGCAGCTGCAGCAAACATGCCTTACATCACTGAAAGATGGCCAGGTGGTATGTTGACTAACTTTGTAACTATCCGTAAAGCTGTTAAGAAAATGGCTTCTATCGATAGAATGAAGAAAGACGGTACTTTCATGACTTTATCTAAAAAAGAACGTTTACAGGTTGATCGTCTTCGTGCAAAATTAGAGAAGAACTTAGGTTCTATCGCTGATATGTCAAGACTTCCTGCTGCATTGTTCGTAGTAGATATTAAAGCGGAACACATCGCAATTAAAGAAGCTCAAAAATTAAACATTCCAGTTTTCGCAATGGTGGATACAAACTCTGACCCAAGAGAGGTTGATTATGTAATCCCTGCAAATGATGACGCTTCTAAATCAATCGAGAAAGTTTTATCTTTAGTAACTGCCGCTGTTATCGATGGTTTGGCTAACAGAACATCTGATAAAGAAACAGAACAACCAGCTGGCGAAGCTGCTGCTGCTCCAGAAGCTGTAGAAGCAGCTCCTGCAACTGAAGAATAAATAAATATTAAATTCCAATCTTAAATTCCAAGTTCCATAAAAATCTAAAACTAAAAGTTGATGATTTATTAAAATTGGAATTTGGGATTTAAAGATTGGAATTTCTTTTTTTACATTAAATTTTAATCTTAAAATAGAAAACAAAATGGCAACAATTACTGCTGCAGACGTAAATAAATTAAGACAAACTACAGGTGCCGGAATGATGGACTGTAAAAAAGCTCTAGTTGAAGCTGATGGAGATTTCGATAAAGCAATCCAAATCCTTAGAGAAAAAGGACAAAAAGTTGCCGCTAACCGTTCTGACCGTGAGTCTTCTGAAGGAGCTGCTGTTGCTTTTATCAATGCTGACAATACAAAAGGAGCTATCATCACTTTGAACTGCGAAACTGACTTCGTAGGAAAAAATGAAGCTTTCGTAACTTTAGCTAAAGATTTAGTAGAAAGGGCTATTAACTTCTCTTCAAAAGAAGAATTTTTAGCATCTGATTTCAACGGACTTACTGTTGCTGAAAAATTAATCGAGCAAACAGGTGTTATCGGTGAAAAAATCGAAATCGGTGGTTTCGAAATCCTAGAAGGAGCTTTCGTTGGATCTTACGTTCACGTAAACAAAATTGCTGCTTTAACGGCTATTTCTGCTAAAGTTGACAACGCTGCTACATTGACTAAGGACATCTCTATGCAAGTTGCTTCAATGGGTGCTGACACATTATCTTACAAAGATTTTGATCCTGCTTTCGTTGAATCTGAACTTGCTGCTCGTATTGCTGTAATCGAAAAAGACAATGAAGAAGCAAAACGTTTAGGAAAAACTTTGAAAAATGTTCCTAAATACATTTCTTACTCTCAATTGACTGAAGAAGTTTTGAAACAAGCAGAAGAAGATGCTAAAGCTGAATTGAAAGCTGAAGGTAAACCAGAGCAAATTTGGGACAAAATTATCCCAGGAAAAATCCAACGTTTTATCTCTGATAACACAACTTTGGATCAAGAAAAAGCTTTATTGGACCAAAACTTCATCAAAGATGACAGTAAAAAAGTTGGTGATTACGTTAAAGATTCAAAAGTTGAAATTACAGGTTTCAAAAGAGTTGCTTTAGGTTAATTCTTGATTTGAAACTTATTCCTATAAATCCCGCTTCATTCATTTGAAGTGGGATTTTTATTTAACGTCTGTTCGACTTTTTAAAAACAGATAAAATGGTAAATTTGGCTAACAAAACTTTTATATGTTTAAATCAAAGAAAGATTTAGTATATGTTATCCTTGCGGGAATATTCATCACCAATGCTGTAACCGCCGAATTGATTGGTGGAAAACTAATCCAGATTGGCCCGTTTGTAATGAGCATTGGAATCTTACCGTGGCCGATTGTTTTCATCACAACCGATTTAATCAATGAATATTTCGGAAAGAAAGGAGTGAAGAAACTCTCATACATTACAGCTTGTTTGATTGCCTATTCCTTTGTTATTTTAGCCTTAGCGATACGCATTCCTGCCGCAAGTGGCATCAGTCCTGTAAACGATGAACAATTTACGGCTGTTTTAGGACAAAGTATGTGGATAATCGTCGGAAGTATAATTGCTTTCTTGGTTTCACAATTGATTGATGTGACCCTTTTTTCCTTCTTTAAAAGCAAAACAGGAAACAAGATGATTTGGTTGAGAGCCACAGGCTCAACCGTTATTTCACAGCTTTTCGATTCTTTTATTGTATTGGGAATTGCATTCTGGCTTCCTGGAAAGATCAATACCGAAACCTTTTTCTCTTCGGCATTGACCGGCTATACGTTTAAATTAGCGACAGCAGTTGCTTTGACGCCACTTATTTATCTAGGACATCATTTCATTAAAAAATATATTTCAGAAGAAGCAAAAAACTGATTACCGTTTTGATTTCAACAGCTCCATAAAATCCTCCCGATGGATTTCCCTCCCTCCTAAACTTTCCAAATGATCATTATGCACTTGACAATCTAGAAGTTTATAATTTTCGTCCTTCAGTCTTTTTACCAACGAAACAAATGCCACTTTGGAAGCATTTGAAACTTTCGAAAACATGCTTTCTCCACAGAAAACATCGCCCAAATCAATTCCATATAAGCCTCCTACTAAAGCATCATCCTGCCAAACTTCGATTGATTTGGCGATTCCCATTTCGTTTAACTTGCAATAAGCCTCAATCATATCATTGGAAATCCAAGTTCCCTCCTGTCCCTCTCTTTTAATGGAACTGCAATTGGAAATGACTTCCCTAAAATTTTGATTGAAGGTAACTTTGAAGATATTTCGGTTCAAGATATTTCGCATACTTTTTGACACTACAAATTCCTCTGGAAAAACCACCATCCTGTATTCTGGCGACCACCACAAAATAGGTTCGTCTCCATCAAACCAAGGAAAAATGCCACTTTTATACGCCAATAATAATCGTTTAGGCGATAAATCTCCACCAACGGCGAGAATTCCATCTTCATTGGCTTCCTCAACTGGCGGAAAAAATAATGCTTTGGTTACGAAATACATTTTAAAAAAACATCAAAATTAAACTTCAACAAAAAAGTCAGAAATTCGAGTAAAACTCAAACTTCTGACTTCCATCTTCTGACTTCCGTCTTCTATTTTCTTAGAAAGGCAAATCGTCGTGATCTTCTTCTTTAAAATTTGTCGCCGGAGGGAAAGCTTCAGCAGCAGGAATCGGAGCTGTTTGAACTGGAGCCTCAGCAGCCAATTTCTCGATTCTCCAACCTTGGATACTGTTGAAATATTTTGTTTCTCCCTGTGGATTTGTCCACTCTCTACCTCTCAAGTTGATTGAAACTTTTACCGCTTCACCTGGTCTGTAATTGTTCAACAAATCACATTTATCCTGAGTAAACTCAATCAAAATATGCTGTGGATATTGCTCTTCGGTTGTAACAACCAATTCTCTTTTCTTGAACGACGCGCTTACTTGTTGCTCTGCATTGATTACTTTTACTTTTCCTGTAACTTCCATAACGTTTTGTTTATTTGATGGCTTGTGGCATATACAAACCTATTTATACTCTTTTTGCTAATAATACTTTCCAAGCCGAAATCGCGTCCTGTTTTTCCAAATATTCCTTTGCCTTTTGGTGTACGTTTTCTTCATCGGCAGAACTCAAAACACCTTTCACGGCAAAATTTTCTTTTACAAATATATCAATTTCTTCGTTCGTTGGCAAAGATTCTACGTTGCCCAACATTCCCAAATCATTCCCATCAAAAACAGTGCTTTCTTTAATGAAATCTGGAATTTCATCCACACCAATTCCTAATGTTGTCAATGGTTTTGGCACTTCAAACAAACCTTTATTGGCTCTAGAATACCAGTTTCCTCCCATTCTCGAGACCAAATCAATCTTGTACTGATCGATTGCCCCGTTTTCATCCAAAATTTCCTCGCTGATGTGCATTTTTACTACCTCGCAGATGATCAAATTTCCTGCACCACCTTCGGTTCCCAAACTGATGATTTCATTCACCTTGCATTCAAATTGAACTGGTGATTCCGCTACACGATGCGGTTTTACAACATCCGATTTCAATTGCGTCAAGCCCGATTTCAGAAATTCATTCACACCGTCAGCATATTCCGTACTAGACAAAGAAGCTTGTTGCACAATATCATAATTCACCACATTGATCACCACTTCGCGGGTCGCTTCGGCATTCAGCAACGTATGCTTTACCGTATTGTCTCGAACCCTTCTCGAAGGCGAAAAAATCAAAATCGGCGGATTCGTACTAAACACGTTGAAAAAACTAAACGGCGACAAATTTGGATTCCCATTTTCATCAACCGTACTTGCAAAAGCTATCGGTCTTGGACCTACAGAACCCTGCAAATATCCCTGTAATTTAACCGGCGAAACCTCTTTCGGTTCAATGCTAATCATGTGATAAAATTTTACACAAAGATAAATTTTTGGAGTGAAACTCTAGGCATTTTCGTCCCGAAGTTTCGGGACATTTTCCTGCTTTCCGTTACAATATTTTGCTTTTTTCTTTAAAAAGCAAAATATTTACTCTTCAAACACGGAGTGTTCACCGATCACCTATGTTAATTAGAGTAATGTGAGGTAATCAGAGCTAGAGAATTTTCCATTTTCCTTTGAGAAACTTTTTTTTAGTACATTTAGAAAAAAATTACCGAATGCAATTCTCCGAAAGAAGAAATACAACCCGCTGGATCATCATAGCCGTTTCCTTTATCATTATCCTTTTAATCCTTTGGAATACGTATGCCTTTTTTCAAATCTTCAAAACCGAAGAACGACAAAAAATGTTACTCTGGGCAAAGGCACAAAGTACGTTATTGACTTCGGATTTGGAAACCTATAATCCCGAATTGAACCTATTTATCTTCGAGCACAACAAGACCATTCCGATTCTCCTCACCAACAGCAAGGACAGCGTTATGGATGGTATAAACATCGATACCGAAGTGTTAAAAGACAGCATCCAGCTCAAAAAGATGCTCAAGCAATTCAAGAATGAAAACGAACCGATAAAAATTACCTATGATGAAACAGATTATCGCTTGCTCTATTACGGGAATTCGTCCTTATTGAACAAACTGAAATATTATCCGCTGGCGCTTATCTCCATTATTGTACTTTTCGGCGGATTGGTTTATAATTTTTACAAGAGTACCAAAATGGCCACCCAGAATAAGCTTTGGGCAGGAATGGCAAAGGAAACCGCTCATCAGATTGGAACACCATTATCCTCCTTGATCGGATGGCTAGAAATCATGAAAGCCGATAATGTTGATGAAACTACGGTTTCGGAAATTGAAAAAGACATCGTCCGACTTCAAACCATAACCGATCGTTTTTCAAAGATTGGTTCAGAACCTATTCTAGCAGAAGTAGACATCATCAAAGAAACAGAAGAATCGTTCGATTATTTGAAATCGAGATTTTCCAAACAAGTGGAGTTTTCATTTAAAGCTCCGACTTATCCCATAGAAATCAACCTGAATTCTGCCTTGCACAGCTGGACCATCGAAAACTTGGTAAAAAATGCCATCGACGCCATGAAAGGTAGGGGAAAATTAGATGTAGTCATTCTGGAAGATGCCCGATTCGTCAAAATCCGCGTTTCGGATACAGGAAAAGGAATTCCAAAAAATCAGTTCAAGCAGATTTTTGAACCTGGATTCACTACCAAAAAAAGAGGCTGGGGATTGGGACTTTCTCTAACAAAAAGAATTGTAGAAGAATATCATAACGGTAAAATCCGTGTATTATCTTCCGAAGTTGGGAAAGGAACTTGCATTCAGGTGAGCTTTAAAAAATTGGATTAAAAAAAGGGAACTCAAATGAGTTCCCTTTTTTTTATGAAATAGTACTATTATAAAGTAGTTTCTTTTTTAGATTCAGAAGATGAGCAGGACTTTTTAGATTTGCAACATCCTGGTTTCTCGCTTTTTGCTTCTCCAGTTGTACTAGATTTTTCAGCTTCAGCTTTCTCTTCCTTGTTTTTTTTCTTCTTTTTTTCTTTTTCTTTTGGGAACAACATTGCGTGATCTGCAGAAGATTTCACGTTAGAAACCTTGTAAGAATCGCCACCGTTAACTGCTTCAACAGTTTTAACCAGTTGCTCAAGAGTAATTTTTCCAGAATCATATTCTACAGTCGCCGTTTTCTTTTCAAAATCTATTTTGGCATCTTTTACACCATCTGTTTTAGATAGTTCCTTTTGAATCTTAGAAGCACACATTACTTCACAAGACATTCCTTCTATGTTGAAACTTGCCGTTTCAATTTTCCCAGGAGTTGCATCTGTGTTCGCTGTTGTTTCTGGAGTTGTAGCAGTTTCTGGAGTTGTAGCAGTTTCTGGAGCAGTTTCAGTGGCAGTTTGTTTGCAACCTGTCAATACAAATCCTGCAAGAGCCAATGCTAAAAATGATTTTTTTAAATTCATGATGTATGTTATTTTATACGTTTAGGTTTAATTCCTTTATTTAAAAGACATTACAAAAATAATAAAAAAAGAAGCCGAATTCCATTTAAAAAATAGAATTTTGCCACACAAAAAACATCATTATGCTTTCCAAACAATCCAAATGGGTCCTACTGGTTTTGCTTTCGCTGATTTGGGGAAGCTCGTTTATACTTATCAAGCGCGGACTCGTTGGCCTGTCGCCATTTCAGCTTGGTTCCCTGCGAATGATATTTGCTGCAACGTTTCTTTTGATAATTGGTTTCAATAGCTTGAAGAATATTCGCCAGCACCAATGGAAATACATCGCCTTGACGGCCTTTATGGGAACTTTTTTCCCGGCCTATCTGTTTTCCATCGCTCAGACCCAAATAGACAGTTCTGTTAGTGCCATCCTCAATTCACTCACGCCACTTGGGACTCTGATTCTTGGTGCTCTAGTCTTTGGTTTAAGTTTCCAAAAGCGACAACTATTCGGGGTGATAATAGGATTGGTAGGTTGTCTTCTGTTGGTTATGAACGGAGCTGTAAACCATCCCGGACAGAATTATTGGTATGCGACACTTGCCATTCTCGGCGCCATTTGCTATTCCATAAACGTCAACCTGATCAAAAAACACCTATCGGATGTAAATCCTCTCAGCATCACGACAGGAAACTTTGCCGTGCTCCTTGTTCCTGCTACTATCGTTTTGTGCTGTACCGATTTTTTCGAAATTGTAGGCAAATCCGAAGTTCAAGCTTCCATGTTCTTTGTGGCAATTTTGGCTATAATGGGTACGTGTGTTGCGAATATTATGTATTTCAGATTGATCCAAATTTCGTCTCCAATTTTTGCTTCATCGGTTACTTATATGTTGCCGATAGTAGCCATTTTCTGGGGTGTTTTAGATCACGAAGCGCTAACTCCTATTCAATTTCTGGGAGGTTTTATTGTATTGGTTGGGGTTTATTTATCGGCTAGGAAGTAATTACTTTAAAACTGTCCTAGGACTGATTTTTTTAATATAAATCAATCCATCGTACATCTCGTTCAACCGCTCAGAAGCATAGTTGTATTTTACATATTTTAAAATAAGTCCGTAACCTCCAATTTGGATATAGTCTCTCTTTTGCGATAAAAATTTCTTCATCACATCTTCTTGACTGGCCATTGCAAAATCAATAAAGAAGACATCACGATTCGCATCAAAGAAAAATTCCGAATTCGTGTTTTTCAACGGCTTTTCTAAAGTAACATAGTCAAACGCCTTTTTCTCTTCATCATAACCCATAAGTTTTCCAACCCCAAATTCAAAACCCATCGCATAATAGTCTTCTTTAAATTTCTGATGCAATAAATTTCCCATAGAAGGTGTTTTGTCTTTATACACCACCGTCTTGTTAATATGACCATTATGCGCCCACACAAAAATTTTCGATTGCTGTTCCTTATATAAATTTTCTACAATCTCGGCCATAAACCAATCTCTGGTTTCTTGGCTCGGCTTTATCAAAAACGTTGCAAACTGTTCAAGAGCAGTAAAGGCACTGCGGAGTTTATCATTCTTTGTAGATGAATTGGTTCTTTTGCTCCATTCCTTCAAGGCATTAAAATTTTGTTCAAGAATGCTTTTTTCTTCCTTCAAAAAAGAAGATTTTCCATAAAAGTCAATCAACTGTTGTTCTTCAGTACTCAAACCCATGTTTTGTAAGCCCAATTGTTCCTTGAGGATGGTTGTAATGCCGTAATTAAACATACAGTCATTGCCATAAAACCGAATCTTTTCATCACTTGTTTTTGAGTCATTAAACGATTTCATCCAACTGATCAATTCGAAGAGTTCTTGATTTTGCCATATTCCCTGTTGCAAATTTTGCATCAGTACCTTCAGGTCGCCATCATTGCCCTGAAGGTATTCATTTATAAAATAGCTTGCGCCAAAACTTTCCTCAAGGACAAAAACCTTCACATCCTGATGCAATACCAGGTATTTGAAAAATTTTGATTTCACTTCAAAAAATTCCTTGCTGTGATGCGTCGCTTCACCAAAACCAAAAACCTGGGCATTGATGAAATTTGCATGCAACCGCTCTTTAGAGAAGGCCAAATCATTCTTGAAATCTGTATCTGTAAGTGAGATCGCATTTTGATTTATCCATTCAATAATCTTGTTGTGCTGTCCAAAACAAATCGTGCACAAGAAAAAAAATACAAGCGATAATTTAAATTTCATAGTAGGTAATATTAGCTAATTTGTTTATTTGGAGTTAAGACAAAAACACCCATCTAATTAACAATTGCTTTCGCCAAATGTAATCAAATTGTTATCCGGATCAAGTATTGAAAATTCTTTGATTCCCCATGGTTTTTTCTGCAATTTTCCATTTGGATGAATTTCAATCTGGCGGTCTAAAAACGACTGATACAAGTCGTCTATAGCATCCGTACGCAAATAAACCTGACCATAATTCTCCTCAGGATTTAGCTCTTCAAACAAAAAGAAATGCAGTTCTACTCCTTCTTTGCAAACCATCAAATAAAAATCATAATCTGCGTTTCCAGATTGAATAAAACCCAATTTGTTAAGATAAAAATCCTTTGTGACCTTTTTGTCACGCATCGGTAATTTAGGATGAACGGCTGTGAGCATAATCAAATTTTTAGGGTTTCTATTCATCCAAAGTAATAAATATTTAGACATAAGAAACGATTTTTGGATATCTGTAGATTTGACTACAATCTTGGAGATGTTTAAAAGATACCCTTAGTTTTAATCTAGCCCTGACTGGAGGGAAAATCCTTTTTATTTTTCCTTTAAAAATAAAAAGATTTGGAAGGAAGGCAGGAATATGGATTGATTTATATCCAAGTGATTTGCTTCTGAATGTAATATATCTTAAAATAAAAAGACCGCCATTGCTGACGGTCTTTTAAATTTATTTTAGGTCTGATTATTTGAAATCAGCATCTGTAACTCCTTCGTTAACTTTTACGTCAGATGCAATCAATACGATTTCAATTCCAACGTTCATTACTGTTTTGTAAGGAACTTTAACGCCTTTCACTTCTTTGTAGTCTCCGTAAGTAGTTACTTTCGTGAATTTTTGTCCTTGTGCTTCCAAATCTTCTGAATCTGCTACTTTAAGTCCAGTTGCAACATCGTAGAAGAAAGCAAATTTGCCATCTCTCACAACATAAGCATCTTTTCCATCGATTTGTTCGATTCCAGAAATTGTTAGTCCAGCTTTTGAAGCCATTGTCAATTCTGGGAATGGCAAAGCTTGGTTTTTCATTGCAGCGATTTTTTCTGCGTCATAATCTTGCTTTTGTCCTTGAGCAGACTCATATCCTGTAGTTCCGTCGAAAAGGTTTTTACCTAATGTTTGTCCCATACCCGTTAGCTCTTCAACTAATTTATTTGAAGAAGATACTTTCTTAGTCATTACAACAGGAATTCCTTGAACCGTTCCTGCAGATGTAGAGAAAATAGTTTTTACGGTTTTTGCAGCTTTCTCGCCACCTACAGCTTTAATGTAGTTGTCTAAAATGCTTTTAGCAGTTACACCAGCAGGAACCGCTTTCTTAGCAGCCGGTTTCTCAGTTGGGTTACCGTACTTGTCAAAGTAGAAAATTGGCATTTTCAGGCTCTCCAATCCTGGAAGTACGTCAGCAGCCTTACCTGTTATCACAACTCTTGTTTTGTCTTCAGAGAAGTATTTTTTAGAAACTCTCAAGATATCGTCAGCAGTAACTGCATTAATGTTTTTGATGTAGTTTTCGTAGAAATCAGCAGGCAATCCTTGTGTTTGTGTCAACAAAGCATAGTAAGCAACAGTACCTGGCTTTTGGATTTGCATTACGAAGTTTCCAACATAACCAGCCTTAACGTTTTTCAACATTTCATCTGTAACTTTTTCGCTTCTGATTTTTTTGATTTCTTTAAAGAACTCCACAACAGCGCTATCCGTTACAGCGTTTCTAACTTGTGTATTGGCTGTAAATTTACCTACATATTTGTTTCCGCGAATGCTAGAACGAGCACCATAAGTCCATCCGTGAGCCTCTCTCAAGTTCATGTTCAAGTAGCTGTTGAAATCTCCACCCAAAACTTGGTTGGCCAAAAGAACAGCGAAATAATCAGGATCAGTCATCTTCAATTTAGAAACATTTACCAAAGAAATTTCAGATTGAACTGCATTTGGCATGTCGATAAAGTTGATTTGAGTGTACTGAACATCCGTTGGATCATTGTAAGAAACTGCTGGAGCTGCCGCTTTTTTCCAAGATCCGAAAAGTTTTTCTACTGATTTCTTAACGTCTTTGAATTTTACATCTCCAATAACTACTAAATAAGCATTAGCAGGAACGAAGTAAGTATTGTACTCGTTTAATACATCTGCAAGACTTACATTTTTGATAGTCTCTTCAGTGATGTATTCACCATTTGGATGGTTTTTTCCGTAAACCAATACGTTTTCAACACGTCCGGCAACAGCTTCAACACTTTTCTCTTGGTTTTTGATGCCTTCAACCAATCTTGCTTTTTCTTTGTCTAATTCTTCTTGAGTGAAAACTGAGTTCAAAGCACCGTCAGCCATCAATTCTAAAATTCTATTTGAATATTTAGAAAGTCCGCTACCGTAAGCACCATTTGAAGAAAATGAAATGTTAGCACCCAAGAAGTCAATTTCTTCGTTGAAAGCGTCTTTAGACATTTTTTTAGTTCCATTACCAATCATGCTGCTTGCCAAATCGGCAACACCTTTTTTGTTTCCTTCTGCATAAGGAGCATTGTCGATGGTAAGGTTATAGGAAACTCTTGGAAGTTTGTTGTTTTCAACAACCATAACTTTCAATCCGTTTTTCAATTCAAAAGTTTGCGGTTTTCCAATGTTAATTACAGGAGCTGGTCCTGGTTTTGGCTGTGGTCTGTCTTGTGCTTGCATAATTACTGTTAAAAACAAGCCTGCTATTAATATTATTTTTTTCATGATGTATGTCTTAGTTTTGAGCTTTGTCTTTTGCAGGAACGTAATCCAAAAGAAGTCTTTGGTTTGGATTCAAGTATTTTTTAGCGGCATCTCTAATTTCTTCACGAGTGATAGAACGGTAGATATCGATCTCAGTATTGATCAAGTTGATGTCACCATATAAAAGGTAGTAAGTAGCCAGATTCTCTGCAATACCTTCAACACTTGAGTTGCTGTTTACGTATTGGTTTTCGAATTTGTTCTGCAATTTTTGGAAATCTCTTTCAGAAATCAAAGTCGTTTGAAGCTTCAAGATTTCTTCGTCAATTTCTTTCACCAAGCTTTCGATAGTGTTGTCTCCCATCGGGATTCCGTATACGAAATAAGTTCCGTAGTCTTCTTCGCTGTAGTTGAATGAACCAACTTCCAAAGCAATTTTCTTTTGATCTACGATTTTCTTGTAAAGCATAGAACTTTTTCCATCACTCAATACAGAAGAAATCATATCCAATACTTTCGCATCACGCGTTTTCATAGAAGGAGTTCTGTAAGCAGCAACTGCCATCGGCAATTGGATGTTTGGATCCTCATGAGTAGCTCTGATGGTTTGAGTGATTGGGTCTTCAACAAAAGTTTGCTTTTTTACATCAGCTCCTCTTTTAATAGAACCAAAATATTTGTTTACCCATTTGATGGTTTGATCGTACTCGATATCACCAGCAACAACTAAAACTGCGTTGTTAGGCACATAGAATTTTTTGTTGAATGCTTGAAACTCCTCTAAAGTTGCAGCATCTAAATGTTCCATAGAACCAATTGGAGCCCAACGGTAAGGGTGTTTTTTGAAGATGTTTTTCTTTACAGCAGAGAATAAATTTCCGTAAGGAGAATTATCAACTCTTAATCTTTTCTCTTCTTTTACAACTTCGTTTTGAGTATCAACACCAATTTGGTTGATTACAGGGTGCAACAATCTTTCAGATTCCATCCATAAACCTAATTCTAGATTGTTAGAAGGGAAAACTTCGTAGTAATACGTTCTATCGTCAGATGTGTTGGCGTTGTTTGTTCCTCCGTTTCCAGAAACAATCTTGAACCATTCTCCACGACCGATGTTTTGAGTTCCTTCGAATAATAAATGCTCGAAGAAGTGAGCAAATCCAGTTCTTTCTGGGTTTTCGTCTTTTGCTCCAACGTGATACATTACAGATGTAATTACAACGGGAGCCGATTTGTCTTGATGCAAAATAACATGAAGACCATTTTCTAGTGTGAATTCCTCAAAAGCCACTTTTTGAGCTGAAGCAACACTTCCGAGCATGAGAACTGAACTCAAAGCCATTAATGATTTTTTCATAACGATTAATAATTTGTTATTGGATTTTGATATAAGTATACCAACTGAACGTTTTGTTACGCCAAAATTAACTTTTTTTCAATTGTTTTTTCCATACACTGATGATTTAACAGAAAATAAAGCTTTTATGCGTCATTATTTTTTTAATTGCGACTTGAAAATTGTTGTTTTTAAGATTGATTTTGAAGCCAATAAATATTTTTTCTCAATGTAATTGCACATATAATAATAAGTTGTATATTTGCAACCTTAAAAATTAACTAAACATCATTGTTATGTACGCAATCGTAGAGATAGCAGGGCAACAATTTAAAGTAAGCAAAGACTTAAAGGTTTATGTTCACCGTTTGGCTGATAAAGAAGGAGATGCAATTTCTTTTGCAAAAGTTCTTTTATTAGACGACAACGGAACAATCACTTTAGGCGCCCCGGCTGTAGAAGGTGCTTCAGTAGAAGCCAAAGTGTTACAACACTTAAAAGGAGACAAAGTAATCGTTTTCAAAAAGAAAAGAAGAAAAGGTTACAAAAAGAGAAACGGACACCGTCAATACTTGACTCAAATCCAAATCTCTGGAATTACTCTTCCAGGTGCTAAGAAAGCTGCTTCTAAAAAAGAAGCTACTCCAGCAACTGAAGAAGAAGTAGAAGCTCCTAAGAAAAAAGTAGCTAAAGCTAAAAAAGAAGAAACTCAAGAATAATAACATTTAAAACCAATACGTCATGGCTCACAAGAAAGGTGTCGGTAGTTCCAAGAATGGTAGAGAATCAGAATCGAAACGTTTAGGTGTTAAGATTTATGGTGGACAAGCTGCAATTGCTGGGAACATCATCGTTAGACAAAGAGGTTCTAAACACAATCCAGGTGAAAACGTTTACATCAGTAAAGATCACACTTTACATGCAAAAGTTGATGGAGTTGTTAAGTTCCAAAAGAAAAGAGATAACAAATCTTACGTTTCTATCCTTCCATTCGAAGCATAAGACTCGAGATTTTTGATATTGTAAAGCCCAATCTTTCGATTGGGCTTTTTTTATTACTTATTTTTGATTAAAATAACAATTTACAATTGAGCATAAGAAACATCTTCGCATAAAAAAAGGCTTGACATATTCTGTCAAACCTTTTTATCCTAAAAATAAAGAATTAGTTTACTTTTAATTTTTCAACTGCTTTATTATATTCTTTTTTTCCTTCTTCTTTTGCTTTTACTGCTCCTTCTTTAGTTTCACGAACTTTTTCGTTAACTTTATTTTCTACTTCTTTAGCAGTTTCTTTTACAGCTTGTTTTGTTTCCTTAGTTGCCGCTTTAATTTCTTCAGTTGTTTCTTTAGCTTCTTCTTTTACATCCGTAGAAATTTCTTCAGCTTTTAGTTTAGCAGCTTCCCATGCAGATTTTGCATTGTCAACAGCTTCTTGAGCTAATTTTTGTGCTTCTGCATCTCCACTTTTCTTTGCTTCTTCTAATTTAATTACTGCATCGTTATAAGCCGCCTCTAAATCAGCTACATCAACAACAGAAACATTCTCTTCAACTACAACTGTTTCACCGTCTGTAGTAACTGTTTTTTCTTCTTTGCAAGAAGTAGCAAACATCATTGCTACAAATGCCATACTTAAAATTACCTTTTTCATTTTTTGTTTTTGTTTTAAAATGTTAAAATCAACTTAACAAATCTTGTGCCAAAAAACAGCATTTAGATTATAAAATGTTATATTACTTTATTCAATTTCTCCTAACTTAATTGTCCAGACATCTTTCTCAGTTGTACCAAATTGTTTTGTTGTCGGAATAAAATATACTTTTTGAGTGCATTTCAGTGTGTGATTATTCTCGTTTTCACGAAACTGCAAATCATAAGATGTTACCCAGTAATTATTTGACACAAAAGTATTTGAAGTTTTTAAAATTGAAAAACTATAATTTTTGTTTTTTATTTTATCCAGTAAATCTGGTAATTCTATTTGGGGGTTTTCTTCTTGAGTAAAATCCATTATTTGGATGTGTTTATTTTTAAAAAGAGAAAACAAAGCGGTTTTGATCTCTGTTTTCAAAGCATCGGAGGTGGAAGAATTTGAAAATAATGCGAGATAGTTGTAATAATCTTCAATCTTCAAAATGGCACTTTCCTGATAGGCTTTTATGGAAATTTCAGAGAAGTTATTCTTAATGCTCATCAAACTATTACTTGTTGCATTTTGCCCATAAAAAGAAAATGAGAATAAAAAAACTATTGATATGAAAGCTTTTTTAAGCATACTATTCTTGTATAATTCTAACGAAGTTAATCTCATTTTTGCCATTGTGCTGAATGTCGATCAGTCGCATTTTTTTGAGTGAAGCACTCGGAACAATCAATTTTTCTGAAAATTCTTGTTTATTGAAATATTCTGAACCCAATTCATCCTTTAAGATAATGATCACTTCTACATCTTCAGCTAATATCTTCTGGAGTTGCACTTTTCGTGTTTGCCAATCTTTAATGTCAGATTTCATAAAAGCTTTCAGCATCATTGCATAATCATCTGGTTGTAAAACAATATCCGATTGAGAATCTTTATCTACAACAATCGTTTTTTCTTTATAATAAGGACTCTTCAATAAGATTTTGGTTTTTCCTTTTGAAATTTTTATTTCCGAATTGACAATTTCAATTGGTTTCTCCCTTTCGTCTTCAAGTACTGTCGCTCTTATTTCGTCACTTTCAATCTTTTTGTTTGTAAAAGCATCCTTGATTATAATTGTTTTTGATTCTGTCCTAAATTGATAAAAGAAATAAGTTGCAATTCCTATCAAAATAATTCCAAGAACAACCCAGATTCCGGTTTTCGGTTTTCTTTTAATCGACTTATTTTCCTTAATGCTTTCTTTTTTGTTTTTAAATAAGTATTCATCCCAACCGGAATAACCAACCAATTGCGATAAAATATCTAACATATCTTTTCGTGGCAACTTCGGATTATCTTCTGGTTTCAGATGTGTGTAAATCCACTTTTCGCTCACTCTTTGATTGGTCTTATTTTCAATTAAATCGATAAGATTCAAAATGTCTTGTGAAGTAAATGTCTTCCAGGTTCCTTCAAAATAAGGATGTTGCTTTTTGTAGGTCAAAAGCACATCGGTTTTAAGGAGTTGGAAAATTTCTAATGGATTCATTTATAAATACTCATTCAAAAGTAAAAATAGGTTGCTATAATTTGCTGTAAACCTACTGTAAAAGTATTGAAAAATCTTTACAGTGCGATGCAAGCCGTTTTACCAAAGCATTTTTGGCGAGTGTAAGTACTATTGCTCCATATTAATTTTAAAATCTATAAATATGAAAACGAAAGTATTTTTTTTAAACCAAAAATTTCAATCGGTTATTGTGCTGTGTTTGTTTGCGGTTTTCAATCTTCAAGCTCAAGTAAGTGGCAATCAGGTGTATCGAAATAGCAACTATAATAGTGAACATGGTACGTTTCCTGTAAATAATGTAATTTCTGTTAATGATAATATGCTTTCTGTGACAGTTAAAATATTGATGAACAAAAAAGCAGATGGATTTGTGATTACTTTAGGTTTGAATGAAGAAGACGAAACTGTGTCGGGCTGTAATAAAAAAATCAATACGCGAATTTCCGGTTTGTTGGATAAATTGAAAACACTTGGCATTAAAAAGGAAGCGGTATATGTTGATTTCATTTCTCAAACCAAAATTTATGATTATTCAGTTGCTGATTTGAATGCACAACAAATCGAAAAGGGATTTGAAATCAAAAAGAACATCATCATCACCACTTCAAATGTTGATAATTTGGAAAAGATTATTGCTTTCGCATCAGATTATGAAATTCATGATGTAATTAAAGTTGAATATTATAATGAGAACTCCAACGCAATTCATGATGCGCTTTTTGATGATGCTTTGCTATTGGCCGAAGCTAAAAAAGCCAAATACATTAAATCATTTGGAAAAAGAATTCTAGGAACTCCAAATGCAACCGAAGAATTTGCAGTAGTTTTTCCGAAAACACAGTATAAAAGTTATCAGGCATTCGAGTCTGCAGAAATTGAATCAAATTCAGCTAGTAGGAATCAATATTTAAAAAAGATCGCCAGGAAAAATAAAACGTATTATTATGACAGTGTTTCAACTGCTGGTTTTGACAAAGTAGTCAATTCCAACCAAACAGAAGTAGGGATTCAATATATAATGACTTTGACAGTAAGCTTTAAAATTGACACATCCATTTAAGTATAAATTGAATAAAAAAAAACCCTTGCTTCTCAGCCAAGGGTTTTTATCTTACTACTTAATACTAAAATCTTAATACTAATATCTGTAATATTCAGGTTTAAACGGACCTTGAACTTCAACTCCAATGTAAGCTGCTTGGTCTTCTCTCAAAGTTTCCAATTCAACTCCCAATTTTGCCAAGTGCAAAGCAGCCACTTTTTCATCTAAATGTTTTGGCAACATGTAAACTTCATTTTTGTAAGCGGCACTGTTTTTCCATAATTCGATTTGAGCCAAAGTTTGATTAGTAAATGAGTTACTCATTACAAAACTTGGGTGACCTGTAGCACAACCAAGGTTTACCAAACGACCTTCAGCCAAAATGATGATATCGTTTCCAGCAATTGTATATTTATCAACCTGAGGTTTGATTTCGATTTTTGAAGCACCGTGGTTTTTGTTCAACCAAGCCATATCGATTTCATTATCAAAGTGACCGATGTTACAAACAACAGTCTTGTCTTTCATCTTCTCGAAGTGAGAACCAAGAACGATGTCTTTGTTTCCAGTAGTCGTGATGATGATATCCGCATTAGCGATAACCGTGTCTAATTTTTTCACTTCATAACCATCCATTGCAGCTTGAAGCGCACAGATTGGGTCGATTTCAGTAACCGTTACGATAGAACCAGCACCTCTGAACGAAGCCGCAGTTCCTTTTCCAACGTCACCGTATCCGCAAACTACAACTCTTTTTCCAGCCAACATCAAGTCAGTTGCACGACGAACAGCATCTACAGCCGATTCTTTACAACCGTATTTGTTGTCGAATTTAGATTTAGTAACCGAATCATTTACATTGATTGCAGGCATTGGCAAAGTTCCAGCCTTCATTCTTTCATAAAGTCTGTGAACACCAGTAGTCGTTTCTTCAGAAAGACCTTTGATTCCAGCAACCAATTCTGGGTAACGATCGATAACCATATTGGTCAAATCTCCACCATCATCCAAAATCATGTTCAAAGGCTGACGATCTTCTCCAAAGAACAAAGTCTGCTCGATACACCAGTCAAAAGACTCTTCGTCAAGACCTTTCCAAGCATAAACCTGAATTCCAGCAGCAGCAATTGCAGCAGCAGCCTGATCTTGAGTTGAGAAAATATTACAAGAAGACCAAGTAACTTCTGCTCCAAGAGCAATCAAAGTTTCAATCAAAACCGCAGTTTGAATTGTCATGTGAAGACAACCCGCAATTCTAGCACCTTTTAACGGCTGCTCGTCTTTATATTCAGCTCTTAAAGCCATCAAACCTGGCATTTCAGCTTCGGCCAATTCAATCTCTTTTCTTCCCCAAGCCGCTAGCGAAATATCTTTCACTTTATAGGCTACAAAAGGCAAAGTTTGTGTACTCATCTATTTTATATTTGTATTAGCTAAAAAATTTTTGCAAATTTACGGAATTACTTTTTATTAAAAATAGCAATCAGAATTATTTAATAGATGTTTAATAAGTTAATGCTTTGAAAAACAACAATATATTTTTTTTGAAGCTATTCCTGCTATCCGCTGTATCTTTTCCTCGTCCCGAAGCTTCGGGAGAAACGAGAAAAAGGATGCCGCTTCTATCAGGGCTAAAACCCCGTACACAAGATGCCATTATACAAAACAACAGCATTTGATTCCGAAACAACCATATTCGTTTGGGAAATAACCGAAACATTCGAGGACCTTTTTGATCAGGTTCTGCTGACTGATACAAATCTCATCAGACTCAATAACATGAAATCTGAAATGCACCAAAGAGGATTCTTAAGCGTGAGGATGTTGCTTCAATATGCTGGATATTCAGATACTGATTTGTATTATGATGAATTTGGAAAACCGCATCTTTCGGATGGAAAACATATTTCCGTGACGCATTCTTTTGGTTTTTCCTCCATTATAATCAGCAATAAGAATACCGGTATCGATATCGAATTGCAACGTGAAAAAATCCTTTTGATTGCCGATAAGTTTATTGACACCGAATTTGATTTCCTAGAAAAAGAAGCCGATGATTACATTCGAAAACTGACCGTAATTTGGGGCGTAAAAGAATCGATATTCAAAATTCAAAATGAAGTTGGAATCAGCTTTAAAGACCATATTTCGGTTTTTCCGTTTGAAATTAGCGACGGTAAAACAAGCGCAATATTGACATTTGCTAATTTGAACAAAGAGTTTACTATTTATTTCGAAGAAATAGAGAATTTTACTTTGGTATATGCCTTCGAAAAAAATTAAAATGAGCGAGATCTATTCTGAAATCTTAAAAGCAAAATCTGAGAAGAGAAAATTGCTTGCCATTCTACTCGATCCGGACAAAATTGATTGGGAATCTATCGATGATTTGGTTTCTAAAATCAATCAATCTCCAGCAACACACATTTTTATAGGCGGAAGCCTTGTCTTCTCCAACAAAATAGATGAATTGGTTTTGAAAATCAAAGAGAACTGCAATCTTCCGATGGTGTTATTTCCCGGAAATCCTTCGCAAATTTCAAATGAAGCCGATGGCATTTTATTTCTTTCGCTAATTTCAGGGAGAAATCCTGATTATCTGATAGAACATCAAGTGAAGGCGGTTCCAATCTTAAAGAAATCAAAGCTAGAGATTATTTCAACTGGTTATATCTTGATTGATGGCGGATGCGAAACTGCAGTTTCAAGAGTGAGCCAAACCCAACCGATTTCCAGAGATAACCCTGAAGAAGTACTCCATACGGCTCAAGGCGGAGAAATGTTAGGAAACAAATTGATCTATCTTGAAGCAGGTAGCGGTGCGAATTTGGCTGTACCTTCAGAAATAATCGAATTGGTGTCTCAAAACATAGAAATTCCATTAATTGTAGGTGGCGGCATCAAATCACAAGATGGGATCCAAAAAGCTTATGATCATGGAGCGGATTTGGTTGTTATTGGAACAGCATTTGAAAATGATAACAATTTTTTCAACATAGAACAAGCATAAATATCATTTTTAGTTGTAGTTTCACTCACCCAAATTTTAAACCCAAAATGATTGATTTTTTTCTTGATGCCTACAAAAGCAAAACGACCTTAGATATTGTTTTAGAAGCGATTGTTTTCTTTTTTGGAATTATAAGCGTTTATTATGCCAAGAAAGAAAATATACTCGTTTACCCAACTGGGATAATCGCCACAGTATTGACGGTTTACCTTCTTTATATAGCAGGTTATTTTGCAGATATGACCATAAATATCTATTTTTCGATAATGAGTATTTACGGCTGGATCAATTGGTCGAGGATGAAGGAAGGAAAACCAGCAATTCATATATCCAGAACCACCACTCGTGAAAAAGTTATCGGGGTTTTATTATTTTTCGTTACTATTGCGGTCACTTTTCTTGTGTACCATATTTTTGGCCAGGAAATTAATCCCGAAAACTATATCGACATTTTTACATCGGGGATATTTTTTACTGGAATGTGGTACATGGCAATGAAGAAAATTGAGAATTGGACTTTGTGGATTATTGGCGATTTGATTGCAGTTCCACTTTATGGATATAGAGGATTGGGGATGCTGTCTTTACAATATATAATTTTTACAATTTTGGCTATTTTAGCTTATTTAGAATGGAGGAAAATCTTAAACAACAGCCAACAGATATAATAAAGATTGCAATGTTTGGTCCTGAAAGCACAGGAAAAACAACATTAGCAAAGCAACTTGCAGACCACTTTCAAACAGTTTGGACTCCCGAGTTTGCACGCGAATATTTGCAGGAAAAATGGAATTCTTCGCAAGAAATATGCACTCCAGAAGATTTACTTCCAATAGCGATTGGACAAATAAAATTGGAAAATGATTCTCTCATTACTGCCAATAATTACCTTTTTTGCGATACCAATTTGATGGTTACAAAAGTGTTTTCGGAAATACATTATAATTTCTGTGATCCTATTTTAGATAAAGCAGCGTCAAAGCACAAATATGATTTGTTTTTTCTGACCGACATTGACGTTCCTTGGACAAAAGACGATTTAAGGGACAGCCCAACTGAAAGAGAAAACACATTCAATACTTTTAAAAACGCATTAAAGGAACATAAAAAACCATTTGTAATTATTTCAGGAACACCCGAAGAACGTTTTAGCAAATCACTGAAAATCCTTTCCGATTTAGAAAAGGCAAAATCCGCTGGACTTTCTTCATCAGATTTTGCTCAGATATACAATTATGGTGTAGAAATAGATACGGTTTTGAAGCATCTGTCTATTTTCGAGAAAGGAATATCTAAAACCATATTAGATAGGGCAGCGGTTGTCAATGATGGCATTGTGAAATTATCCGTTGATGATTTTAAAGGACTCGAAAGTTTTTTTGATTCAAAAAAGGACAGTTTAAAACTCAAAAAATTTGTTCCGGCTTCTGGAGCAGCAAGTAGAATGTTCAAGTTCTTGTTAGAATTCTTGAATGATTTTAAGGTAAATGAAGAATCCATAAATGCATATATCAATAGAAAAAATGATACTTCACTGACGATCTTTTTAGCAGGTCTTGAAAAATATCCTTTTTATGAAGAAATTGATGATGTGCTTCAAAAAAACTATTCCAATTACAAGCATTGGAACAAGGATTTGAAGGATTTTTATTTTATAAAAACCTTATTATCACCTAAGTATTTAAACTTTGCAAGTAAGCCAAAAGGGATTTTACCTTTCCATAAATACGAAAATTATACTGCCACTCCAGTGGAAGAACATTTGAATGAATCTGCTGTTTATGCAAGTTCAAACAATGCTTCATTCTTACATTTCACAGTTTCAGAGGAGCATCAAATAGCATTTCAAGAAATAATAAATAACGTAAAACATAAGGTTGAGAAACAATCCGGTGTTGAAATAAACATTAAGTTCTCCTATCAAAATAAAGCTACCGATACGATAGCGGTAAATGCCGAAAATACACCTTTTAGAGATGAAAAAGGGAAACTTGTTTTTCGTCCAGGAGGTCACGGCGCCTTGATTGACAACCTGAATAACCTGGATGCAGATATTATTTTTATTAAAAATATTGACAATGTCATTCAGAATCATATACAAGAAATTTCCTTGTATAAAAAGGCCTTGGCCGGAATTTTAATTACGTTACAGGAGCAGGTTTTTACTTATTTGAATAAATTAGATTCGAATAAAATTACTGAAAAGGATATTGATGAAATCGTCACTTTTGTGAAAAGCAAGCTTAATAATGGTATTGTTTCAGATTTTCAGAAATATACTTTAGAAAATAAAATCATTTATATAAAAGAAATACTAAACCGACCAATTCGCATTTGTGGAATGGTCAAAAACGAAGGCGAACCTGGAGGAGGTCCTTTCTGGGTTAAAGGTAATGACGGACACATTTCGTTACAGATTGTTGAGTCCTCTCAAGTTGACGCCAATAATCCAGATCAAGTTAGGATTATGAAAACGGCCACACACTTCAATCCGGTTGATTTAATTTGTGGTATAAAAAATTACAAAGGAGAAAAATTCGAATTGACTGAATTTGTAGATCACAACAGCGGATTTATTGTAGAGAAAAATAAAGATGGACGCGCTTTAAAGGCCTACGAATTGCCAGGATTATGGAACGGCGCAATGGCAAAATGGATTACTATTTTTGTGGAAGTTCCGCTGATTACATTCAATCCCGTAAAAACAGTGAACGATTTACTTAAACCTGCTCATCAGCCACAATAATTTTGGACAAGGAAAAAATTATATCAGAATTAAAGTTCAAGGCCGTTCGAAGCAGTGGTGCTGGAGGACAAAACGTGAACAAGGTTTCTTCAAAAGTCATTTTATCATTTGATTTGATGTCTTCCGAAGGACTTTCTGAAGAAGAAAAACTACAGCTCGAAAGCAAATTAGCCTCCCGATTGACAAGCGAAAATATTCTTATTTTAAACTGTGATGAAGACCGAAGTCAGCTAAAAAACAAGGAAATCGTCACTAAAAGATTCCTGCAAATCATTTCGCAAGGACTTGTTGTTCCGAAAATAAGAAAAGCAACAAAAATCCCTAAATCGGTTATTAGGAAAAGATTAAAGGACAAAAAAAACAATTCTGAAATCAAGCAAAACAGGCGTAAACCAGATTTTTAATTTTTTTTAAATCCTAATTCATAATCCACAATTTATAAGTAGTTTTGCGCTGTCTCAAAGGGGTGCTCAAATAACGAGCTGAGATTATACCCAAAGAACCTGGGCGGGTAATGCTGCCAAGGGAAAAAACGACAAAATTCTTGGAGTGCACACTAAGAAAATGCCGTAGAACAATCAATTTAATTTTAACAACAGAATAATTACCCCTTTTATTCGTAAATTTTTACGAATGAAAACTTTATTCAAATTACCGAACCTTCAGGGTTCAAACAAGCGAAAGAACTTTCTTTTTTCTTCGCTTCTTCTAACTTCGTTCTGTGCTTTTTCTCAGGAAACACAAAAAGACTCCACAAAAGTCAACCAGCTCGACGAAGTCTTGGTTTCGGCTGTGAGAGTCACGACGCAAACTCCGGTAACGTTCAGCAACATTTCCAAAGAAGAACTTCAAAAGAGAAATCTTGGTCAGGATATTCCAATCTTGTTGAATTTCCTTCCATCTGTTGTAACGACTACAGATGCAGGAAATGGTTTTGGATATTCTGGAATCCGTGTTCGTGGTAGCGATGCAAGCCGTGTGAATGTTACGGTAAACGGAATTCCATACAACGATGCCGAAAGTCAGGGAACTTTTTGGGTCAACATGCCCGATTTTGCTTCTTCGGTAGAGAATATTCAATTGCAACGTGGTGTCGGAACTTCTACAAACGGTTCGGGAGCATTCGGCGCAAGCCTTAATCTCTTGACGGATGCAACTTCCAAGGAAGCTTCTGCAGAAATTTCAAATTCTTTCGGAAGTTTTAATTCCAGAAAACATACCGTAAAATTCGGAACTGGATTGATGAACGATCATTTTGAAGTGGCGGGTCGTGTTTCAAATATTCAATCGGATGGTTTTATCGACAGAGCATCGTCAAATTTGAGATCTTACTTTTTACAGGGAACATATTCAAGCGAAAATACTTTGATCAAGGCTTTGGTTTTTGGAGGAAAGCAAACAACTTATCAGGCCTGGAATGGTTTGGAAGATCCTAAAAAGCTCAAAAACGACAGAACCTACAATACTGCTGGAGAGTATGTGGATGACAATGGTGTAACCCGTTTCTATGACAATGAAGTTGATAATTACGACCAGGATCATTATCAATTGCATTGGAACCAGAAATGGAATTCTAACTGGAGCACAAATTTGGCTTTTCATTATACCATCGGAAAAGGATATTTTGAAAACTACAAATCTGGAGAAGATGTCGCAGATTATGGTTTGGAACCCCAAACAATTGATGGTATTTTGATTGATAATTCAGACTTAATAAGACGTAAATGGCTCGATAATGATTTTTATGGAACCACTTTTTCAACCAATTATAAAAATGAAAAGGTTGATTTTATTTTAGGTGGAGGTTACAATAAATACGAAGGAAAGCATTTTGGTAATGTACTTTGGACAAGAAGCATCATTTTGCCCGAATATAATTTCAAATACTACGATGATTTTTCAACGAAGACGGACTTCAATATTTTTGCAAAAATAAATTACAAATTGACTGAAAAATTCAGCCTTTTCGGTGATTTGCAATACAGGAATGTAAATTTTTCTGCAAATGGGAATGATACTGGATTGGTGGACGACAGTTTTGATTTCTTCAATCCAAAAGCGGGTTTGACCTACACGGTTAACGACAACAATAATATTTATTTCTCGTATGCAAGAGCGAATCGCGAACCAAACAGAAATGATTACGAGTCTGGAAATCCAAAACCAGAAAAAATGAATGATTTTGAGCTGGGATGGAGATACAGTACGCCAAAGGCAAAGCTGAATATCAATGGATATTTCATGCAATACAAAGATCAATTGGTCTTAACGGGTGAATTGAACGATGTTGGAGCTCCAGTTCGCGAAAACAGTGGCGACAGTTACAGATTAGGTTTAGAAATTGATGCAGCTTTGTATCTTACAGAAAAATTCATCCTCCGTCCGAATATGACGTTGAGTAGCAATAAAAACAAAGATTTCGTATTTCAAAGAGATGGTGTTTTGCAAAATCTTGGCGATACCAATATTGCTTTTTCGCCAAGTGTAATCTTTGGAAATGCACTTACATTCTTACCAATAAAAAATATGCAGATAACATTTCTTAACAAATATGTTGGCGAGCAATACATGGGAAATATAGATTCTAAAGCTTCAAAATTAGACGCTTATGCCGTAAGTGATTTAAGCTTTTCGTATGAAATTCAAACAAAAAGCATTTTCAAATCAATTATTATCTCGGCCCTTGTGAATAATATTTTTGATTATGAATACGAAAGTAATGGTTATTTCTACACTTTCGATGATAATTGGACCGATCCAAGCCAAGTAACCACAATGGAAGGTGCCGGTTATTATCCTCAAGCTGGAATCAATTTCCTAGCCGGATTGACTTTGAAATTTTAATAATTTGACTTAGTTTTTTTGAAAATCCTGACGGCTTTTGTTGTCAGGATTTTTAATTTGAAATTCGTATCAAATCAGTTCCCATAATTTCAACGCGATATGGTTTCATCGTATATTCTCCACTTCCGTCCATACTCACGCCTGTAAACAAACTATATTCAATATCGTCACAAGGACATTTTGCAACGATACCATTTAATTCCATAACGGGACAAGTAGTAGGCCTTTGATCTGGACAATTTGCATCCCAAGCTCTGTAATCTGTATCCGAAATTTTCATTACGATCAAGACAGGATTTTGACCAAAACTTGGAATTTTCATAGGATTCATAGCCGATTTTAAAGCGCTATAAGTCGGCAAGTTAGCATTGATTGTAATGGAAAAATTATAATTTGGAATATTAGGATTTCTATTTCTAACACTGTCGCTAGAACAGCTCAAAGAAAGTATGATTACGGTAATAGCAAGCAGTAATTTTTTCATTAGAAAATTTTTCATAATAATAGGACAAACAAATTTAAATTATTTAACTTTGGATTGTATATGATTAACATATAATTATAGACTAAAAACAAAATATACTATCTTTGTGGAAAGAAATCCCGTCCTGATGGGATTTTTTCTATTTATATAAATGAGGAAATTATGAGTAACGTATCGTATTATACTGCAGAAGGATTAAAAAAATTGAAGGACGAGCTGGAACAACTTAAGAGTGTCGAACGTCCAAGAGCGTCACAAGCAATTGCGGAAGCAAGAGATAAAGGAGATTTGTCGGAAAATGCAGAATACGATGCTGCAAAGGAAGCGCAAGGACTTTTGGAGATGAAAATCAGCAAGATGGAAGAAGTATATTCTAATGCCAGACTTATTGATGAATCACAATTGGATGTGTCCAAAGTTTTGGTTTTATCGAATGTAAAAATCAAAAACCAAACCAATGGAATGGAAATGAAATATACATTGGTAGCTGAAAGTGAAGCCGATTTAAAAACCGGAAAAATATCAGTGACTTCTCCCATTGGGAAAGGTTTGCTTGGGAAATCCGTTGGTGAAATTGCCGAAATTACGGTTCCAAATGGTGTTTTGAAATTCGAAATCTTAGAAATATCTAGAGACTAAAGCTTTAATTGGTTAATCGGTAATTTGGTTAATCGATTTCGATGAAATAAATAAACAAATCAACGAATCAATAAAAAAATGGCTTCTATTTTCACGAAAATAATCAACGGAGAAATTCCAGCTTATAAAATAACCGAAGACGAAAATTTCCTGGCTTTTCTGGATGTAAATCCAAATGCAAAAGGTCATACACTTTGTATTCCGAAACAAGAAATCAATAAGATTTTTGATATCGAGGAGGATTTGTATGTAGAATTGATGAAGTTTTCTAGAAAAGTAGCAATCGCTTTGGAGAAAACCGTTCCGTGCAAAAGAGTTGGTATGGCGGTTGTAGGGCTTGAAGTGCCACACGCACACGTTCACTTAATTCCGTTGAATGAAATGGATGAAATGCGATTCGTAAACAAAGTCAAATTAGAAAAAGAAGAATTTGAAGCATTGGCCTTAGCGATTAAAAATAATCTTTAATACAAAAAAGGGAACTCAAATGAGTTCCCTTTTTTTTTGGCTTTACTTCCATCTTAAACTTTCCATCAAGTTCTGCAAATCATTTCGTACATAGCTCGTAGCCGGCATAATCGAATCGAAATTCGGCTTAGCATAAAAATATACGGAGCAATCTATGAAATGCCTTGTACTATCGGTAACATAGAATCGTGTGTTGGTCGCCGCGTTTCCGTTTACTTGATAAAGCATACCAAAAACTTTATTCTTTGCATTCAAGAAAGGCATTTCGGTAATATCATCGGCCTTTACAACGTGTTTATAGGTCAGTTTTTGTGCATCTGCCAAAAGGCTGTCTATGTTGTTCCTAACGGGTTTATAAGTAAGATAAATGGTTGCCTTCATCTTCGGATAATTGATGGACAAGTTGCAACCGTCGTTTTGCTTTACGCTTCCTTCAGTATTTACGTCAAACGTAAACGGACAATCGGTTTCGTAATGCGCATATTCAGCTTCCGGATAATCCAATCGCAACTGGCTGGCTGGTTTGGGCAATACATCATCCTTGCAACTTACCACACAAAGAAAAACCGTTGCAAACAAAGCTCCCGATATGATTTTTTTTAGCATTCTGTTTTAATTTTTAGTTAAGCGTGACCTTAACCTGTTTTATTCTTTTTTTATCTACCGTTTCGATGGTAAAAATACAATCCTCAAAATTAACCTTTTGTCCTTTCTTCGGAAAATTACCTAAAATTTCTAAAATTAATCCGGCCAGGGTTTCCGCTTCGCCTTTTTTATCTTCAAAAACGTCTTCGTTTACTGAAACAATCCTATAGAAATCTTTTAAATATATTTTTCCTTCGAAGAGAAAATTCTTTTCGTCGATTTGGGAGAAATTAATATTCTCATCGTCGAATTCGTCGCTTATATCTCCTACAATTTCTTCGATAACATCTTCTAGAGAAACCAATCCTGATGTTCCACCATATTCATCGACCACAACAGCAAGATGACTTTTCATTCCCTGAAAGTCTTTTAAAAGATTATCTAGCTTTTTATTTTCGGGCACAAAGAATGGCGCTCTTATTAAGGTGTTCCAGTCAAATTCTTTCTTATCGATGTGCGGAATCAAATCTTTGACAAACAGAACGCCTTCGATATGGTCGATATTGTCCCGATAGATCGGAATTCTAGAAAAACCCTTTTCCACAATCTTTGGAAAAATTTCCTCAAAGTTTTCATCAATTTCCAAAGCAAAAATATCAATCCTCGGGCTCATAACCTGCTTTGTATCGGTATTTCCGAAAGAAATGATTCCTTCCAGAATTTTCTGCTCGTCTGAGGAAGTTTCGTCAGAAGAAGTCAATTCTAAAGCCTGTGACAATTGATCTACCGAAATATTGGATTTTTGTTTGCCTATTTTTTTTTGAAGATACAAGGTCAGTGAACGCATTGGCAAGCTTACAGGCGAAAGCAATTTATCCAGAAGTAAAATAGGATGAGCAAAAGTGAGGGCAAATTTTATATTGTTTCTGCTGGCATATACTTTTGGCAACACTTCTCCAAAAAACAAAATCATGATGGTAATGAAAATGATTTCGGCAATAAAATTTAGCGTAGGATTACTGATAAAATCAAAAATATTTCGGGCGAGGAATGAAAAAAGTACGACTATGCTGATAATTAAAAAGTTATTGGCAACAAGCAATGTTGCCAATAACTTTTTAGGCTTATCTAGTAATTGGGTGATAATTTGGATTTTCCTTGGGTTCTGAGCTGAAGCATTGTCTAAATCTTTTTGGGTCAGCGAAAAGAAAGCCACTTCTGCTCCTGAAACTATGGCTGCCAAAAGCAAGAGCAATAGTATTGCAATGAAACCAAAAATTAAATTAGCATCTGAAGTCTGAAAAAAATCTAAACTGGGAGGCTCGGAGTCCAAATTAAAAAAATTAGTTAAACAATTAGAACGGCATGTCGTTATCTGGCATCATGCTGTCGTCATAAGGCGTATTCTTTGGCGTTGGGATTGGGCTTGATTTTACACCTTCGGAATCTTTTTTCAAGTTCAGGAACGTAAATTCCGTTACTTGGATTTCGGTAGTATATTTTTGCACTCCATCCTCTGTCTGCCATTGACGGGACTTGATTCGTCCTTCAACATAAATCTTATCTCCTTTGGAAAGGTATTTTTCACAAATCTCGGCGGCCTTGTTTCTCACAACAAGATTATGCCACTCTGTAGAATTGATTTTTTCTCCTGTGCTTTTATTGATATAGGTCTCATTCGTTGCCAACGGGAATCTTCCGATGCAATTTCCTCCCTCGAAGTAATGCATTTTTACTTCGTCGCCTAGATGACCTATTAGTGTTACTTTATTTATGGTTCCGTTCATATTAAGGGGTATTTTTATAATTTCAAATATAGTAATTATTTTAAAATAAACTTTTAAACTTAAATTATTACAAAACGTTGTTATTTAATTATTTACATAAAATAAATTTAAAATATTAAGAATAAAGTATTTTCCAGTTACTAAAAATGATGATAAAAACCGTTCTCTTTTATAATTTCTTTAACATCATTGGTTCGTTTTCAAATTCTTTTCAATAAAGTTATGAATTACAATTGGAAATGGTAATATTATCAAAGATAAATGATCGATTGCTCCATCAATTCTATCATCAACTTCGACTTTCCAGAACTTGATATTCAAGTTTTGATGCGAAAGTTTGTGCATCTGAGGTTTTTCGTTCCATTCAATTATCGAAAGTATTGGATTATTGGTAAAACTGCTTTTTGCTATTTCTGCCGAAATTTCATCAAAATTAAGTTCTCTATCCGTTTCAATTAGAGGAAACTCATATAAGTTATGCCAAATTCCTTTCTCGGTTCTTTGCCGAAGTAAGGTTCTTCCTTCACTATCCTCAAAAACCAAGTAATTAAAAAACCGATTGGTCACTTTTGTTTTCTTCAACTTCACAGGAAGTTCGTTCACTTTATTGAGTTTCAAAGCCAAGCATCCTTCGTTCATTACACAAATATTGCAATCGGGATTCTTTGGAACACATTGCAAGGCACCAAATTCCATAATCGCCTGATTGAAAATCGCTGGATCGTCTTTTGGCATCAACTCAAAAGCTAATTCTTGGAATATTTTTTTAGTCGCCGGTTGCGAAATATCCGCATCGATATCAAAAACGCGCGACAATACCCGAAAAACATTTCCATCCACAACCGGAACAGCTTCATTATAGGAGAAAGAAGCAATTGCCGCAGCGGTATAATCCCCTACTCCTTTTAAGGAAAGTAAAGCTTTATAATTATCGGGGAATTTCCCATCCAATTCAAACGCCACATACTGAGCCGTTTTATGTAAATTTCTTGCACGGGAATAATAACCAAGGCCTTGCCAGAGTTTTAAGACTTCTTGCTCGGAGGCTTTCGCCAAATCAAAAACGGTTGGAAAAGCTTCTGTAAAAGCAAAAAAATAGGGCATTCCTTGGACTACTCGCGTTTGTTGGAGCATGATTTCGGAGAGCCAAATATGATATGGGTCGATGGTATTTCGCCAAGGCAAATCGCGCTTGTTTTGCAAATACCAGCTTATTAATGAGTTAGAAAAATCCATGGGTAATTTTGAGTTAACAAAAGTAAAAGTTTATGTAATTAAATTTTAGTGAATTAGCTTGATATATTGTTTTTTAAATTCATATATTTGCAACCTCAAAAAAATTAGTACATCAATATAAATTCGAAAGAAAATGACGAAAGCAGATATCGTAGCGAAAATTTCAGAAAAATTAGGTCTTGAAAAAGGAGATGTTCAGGCAACTGTTGAAACTTTTATGGAAGAAGTAAAAACTTCATTGGAAACTGGAGATAATGTTTACTTGAGAGGTTTCGGAAGCTTTATCATCAAAACTAGAGCTGAAAAAACAGGTAGAAATATCTCTAAAAACACTACAATTAAAATTCCTGCACACAATATTCCTGCTTTCAAACCTGCAAAAGTGTTTGTAGAAGGAGTAAAAACAAATAACGAAGCAAAATAAAACTAATTATTAATCACCAAAAATCGACAGATTATGCCAAGTGGTAAAAAAAGAAAGAGACATAAGGTAGCAACGCACAAACGTAAGAAAAGAGCGAGAGCTAACCGTCACAAGAAGAAAAAGTAGTTCTAAACTACTTTTTTCTTTTTAACGTTCATTGACATTTTGGATTTCAGATTTTAGATTCAGTTTTTTAGATTGCAGTTTTCATCTGCAAACTAAACACTACACCAGAAACTGACTTCCATCCGGGTACAAAAACCTGTTTAATTATTGTTTAATCCATCCCTACTCAAAGGTTCAGGGTTTTGGGTTTTAGGTTTTAGGTTTGAGCATTGGTCATCCATTTGTATAGAACCCTATACCTTACACCTTTTACCTTACACCTATTCCGTACGGATAAAAATTTACAGTGTGAATAAAGAATTAATCATCAGATCTAGTTCAGAAGCCGTAGATTTTGCCTTATTAAAAGATGGAAAACTAATTGAATTACACAAGGAAGAAGAAAAAAGCAACTTTCAGGTTGGTGATATTTTTATTGCCAAAATCAGAAAACCAGTTGCCGGGCTAAATGCCGCTTTTGTAAACGTTGGCTTCGAAAAAGATGCCTTCTTGCATTATCACGATTTAGGACCCAATTTGGCTTCCCAATTGAAATTCATCAAACTTGTTAGCACAGGTAAAATAAAAGATTTCTCCTTAAAGAACTTTCAGTTTGAGAAAGAGATTGATAAAAATGGCGTTGTAACTGATGTTCTCAGTGCCAATCAATCAATTTTAGTACAAGTCGTAAAAGAACCTATATCTACCAAAGGTCCAAGAATCAGTTCAGAGCTGTCTCTTGCAGGTAGGTTTATTGTTCTCGTTCCTTTTTCTGACAGAGTTTCGATATCACAAAAAATCGAATCCAAAGAAGAAAAAGAGCGTCTTAAACGATTAGTACAATCCATCAAGCCTAAAGGATTCGGCGTTATTGTTCGTACAGTAGCCGAAGGCAAAAAAGTCGCAGAATTAGAAAAAGACTTAGCAACATTGATCGACAGATGGTCGGGAATGTGTAAAAAATTACCAACTGCTCATCATCCATCCAAAGTGTTGGGAGAACTCAACCGAGCTTCTTCTATCCTTAGAGATGTATTCAATGACACTTTCAGTGGCATTCACATAGATGATGAAGAGTTGTTTTATCAAACGAAGGATTACCTGCATGAAATTGCACCTTCAAAACAATCAATAGTGAGGCATTATCAATCAAAGGATACGCCGATTTTCGAAAAATATAACATAGAGAAACAGATCAAAACTTCATTTGGAAAAACCGTCTCAATGAGCAAAGGTGCTTATTTGATAATTGAACACACTGAAGCTCTACACGTCATCGACGTAAACAGCGGAAACCGTTCCAATAAAGCAACCAATCAGGAAGACACAGCGCTTGAAGTCAATATGATTGCAGCCGCCGAAGTGGCACGCCAGCTTCGCCTTCGCGATATGGGCGGAATCATCGTAGTCGATTTTATCGATATGTCAGATCCAGAAAATCGCAAAGTATTGTTTGAATTTCTTCGTGAAGAAATGAGCGACGATAAAGCCAAACACAAGATTTTGCCTCCAAGTAAATTTGGATTAGTCCAGATAACTAGGCAAAGAGTCCGACCAGAAGTCAACATCAAGACCAGAGAAGAAGATCCCAACAACGAAAATGGGGAAATCGAAGCTCCAATCCTGATCATCGACAAAATTGCGTCAGACCTTGAAAGAGTATTGAAAACCCATAAAAAAGTTGTGCTTAATGTACATCCATTTGTGGCAGCATATCTATCCCAAGGATTTCCATCCATGCGTTCAAAATGGTTTTTTGAACACAAAAAATGGATTAAAATCATACCGCGTAATGCGTATACGTTCTTGGAATACCATTTCTTCGACAGAGATGGAAATGAAATAAAAGAATAAATAAGAAACCGCTTTTCGTTAGATTGGCGGTTTTTTTTATTTGCTTAAGTTATTATTTCGGTAGTTCTTTCCCTCCAATTATATCTCCTATTACTGGCACTAAATTAGGTCTATAATGTAAATAAATATCTTCCTTACCTGCTTTCAAAAAATATCGGTATTTTATTTTATTACTATCAATTTCAAACACTTTTCCTTTTGAAACTTCTTTCACTATTTCATAATACAATTCCGGATTACCTTCAATAGCGAAGAAATAAGATTTTAACCTTCCTTTATATAAACTTAAATTATATCTTATAGCGTATTTCTTATTTTTTAATTGCAGACTGTCTTTATAAGTATAATGAATATAAGGATCTTCTTTATAAACTCTATCTACTTTAGTCATCTTAATCAATTCATTTTCTTTTATTTCGGTGTTTAATCTATATTCATTAATTTTTAAAGGAGTAAAATATTTTGAAGTACAATTTGAAACTAAAACACTTAATATGATTATTAGTATTACTCTGATTCTCATTATTGCATTTTTTTTAAATATATAAAAATAAAAGTCTACATTTTTAAACTAAAGAAATCAATCACTAATAATTTCGATTTTTCTTCTAATTTCGTTCCCAAACGCATCCACAACTGTGATGTAATGAATTCCCGAACTCGGTTCGATGACCATTTCGTGGAAGGTTTTCGTTGTACCCTTAAAAACATTGTCCACATACCAATACAACTCCGTTTCCTTTTGCGAATGCGCGACTCTTAAAATTACCGGCTGAATTTCGCTGTCAAAATTCTTCGTCAGATAGATTTTACTGTTCATCTTTGGATAGATAAAATCCATCGAAACCGTTTGTGTCGCCATACAATCTTCCCGAAAAGGAGGCAACGTTTGGTACTCAATATGCTGACTTTTATAATACCATTCCATCACCGGAGGCAAAACAAACCATGTTTTAGTTACGATGTTTTCGATGTTTTCGCAACTGCTGTTTACTCGAAATTGCTGGTTTTTATCCAAATGGATCGTTTTATGATACGGACAAACAGAGGTCGTTTTTCCTTTCAGCGAAACCATCTGCTTAATTTTTGGACAATTTTCCTGTGCCAAATGACCGCTCAAACTGCAAACCTCCACTTCTTCCAAATCGTTCAAAGGTTTTGCAAACCATTTCTTTCTTGGCAACACATTAAAGACATCAAATAGAATCGGTGCGGCGCTCGAAACACCCGTCAAGGTTGGCCTTCCCTCGCCTGAAGCATTTCCAACCCAAACTCCGACCACATATCTCGAATTGGTTCCAATCGCCCAAGCATCTCGATTTCCGAAACTGGTTCCTGTTTTCCACGCAATCTTTTGCGAACTGTCGTAAAACTTCCAGGCTTCATCGCCTTCTGGTCGGTTTACTTCTTCCATTGCATTATACGTTAACCAGATTGCTCCAGCTCCTAATATTGTTTTCTGAAAGCTTTCCTTTCCGAAATCGGGTTCAAAATCATATTGATAATTCAATTCCGCAAATTCATTCTTCCTGTATTTTCCCTGATTTTTATTGAAATAATCGACGGTAGAAGACATTCCCGCGTACGTCCTGCACAAGTCCCATAAATTACTTTCTGCTCCTCCTAAAATCAACGACAAGCCGTAATGATTCGGGGGTTGTGAAATGTCTTTCAGTTTGAATTTCTGTAATTCTTCATAAAACTTATTCACGCCAAAATCCTGCAACATCAAGACTGCCGGAATATTCAAAGACCGCGACAAAGCCCGATGAGCCGGAACCGCACCATCAAATGTCAAGTTGAAATTCTCAGGAGTATAACCCGAAATCTGGGTTGGAACATCAGCAATCAAAGTGTTGGGCAAAAGCGCACCTTCATCCAGCATTGAAGCATAGAGCAATGGTTTCAAAATACTTCCCGTACTTCTTGGAGCGCCAATGATATCCACATCTTTTTGATGATTGGCATCCGTTGGAGCATTGCCCACATAGCTCATAATATTTCGGTTGGAAGCATCAATGACCAAAATCGCAAGATTGTGTACTTCGTTTTGCTTGTATTGGCTGTAATAATATTTTGCTATCTGATTGACACGGTTTTGCAAGGCAATATCAACCGTCGTTTTGACTTTTTGCCCTTCCTGATTTTTGGATATACGTTGTAATAAATGTGGTGCAATCTGTGGTAAATCAAATGGTTTTTGAGGCAATGGCTCGGCAACTGAAAGTTCATAAGTTTGCTGATCGATGATACCTTCCTTTTTCAATTTCAATAAAAGTGCATCTCGTTTTAAGCGTAATTTCTCCTGATTCTTCCCCGGGTAAATCAAACTTGGAGCATTTGGTAAAACCGCCAAAGTCGCCGTTTCCGCCCATGACAATTGATGCGATTGTACACCAAAATACCGCCAAGAAGCCATTTCTAAACCCACAACATTTCCTCCAAAAGGAGCATGACCGGCGTACAATTCTAAAATTTTATCTTTCGAATGACGGAATTCCAATCGGGTTGAAAGTACTATTTCAATTATTTTTTCAAAATACGTTCGGCTTTTTCCCTTTCTTGAAAGGCGGATTACCTGTTGCGTCAATGTACTTCCTCCACGAACAACTTTTCCCGCTTTTTGATTTTGACGAACAGCATTAAACATTGCAACGGGATTAAAACCCGGATGATTGTAGAAATATTGATCTTCAAAATAAACGATGCATTTCTTAAATTTATCAGGAACGCTGTCACTTGCAGGAAAACGCCATTGGCCGTCGCGAGCGATTTTGGCTCCTAACAATTCACCTTCCTTGCTTTCGATAACCGTGGAGTAAGGTTCTTCAAATAAAGTCCTCGGCAAGCAAAAATAATAACCAATCAAAAGCAGGAAAGCAATTGAGGATTTTATTTTGTTGCGTTTGATCCAGTTAAGGATTCTTTGAAAGAAAGTCTTTATTTTCGTTTTCATCTTTAACACGAAGACACAAAGAAGGCACAAAGCTCACGAATTCCATCGCTGTGGACTTGGTGATTTCTTTGTGCCTTTGTGTTTAAATTATTATTTCACCACCTCAACCCAAAATCCTTTTGTTCGAGCCAAGAAGGTATTGTCGTACATCGCTTCGCATTGAAGTCCTGGCAAATAATACGTTCCCAAATATGATGCATTCAAGAGCACTCGGAACGTCTTGGTTTCGTTAGATTTTAGACTGAAATAGAAGTTGGTTCTATCATCCCGAATATCAATATAATCGGCAACATTGTTGGTCGCATCTCCGTAATCTGTGAATCGGGTGTTGACGATTTCAAAACCTGAAGGAAGAATTTGCGTTAATGCCACATTTTCTACGCGTTCGTTCTTTTGATTTCTAACGGTTACTTCCGCTATAAACTCCGTTCCTTGATTGATTCTTGCAACATTGATGACATCGCCCTTTCTGTTTTTGAAAACAATATTGGCGTCCATATTACTTTGAACCACTTGCTCCTCACCCACCGGAAGTATTCCGCTGTTCAGCAATCGCACATAAATCGTGTTGTCTTTATTGTTTTTAATCGTCACGCCGTTACTACCCGTTTTTACAACCAAATCTCTATTGGCAATTGATTTTGATGTTTTAACGGCTTGACTTTTTCCACCATTGCTGTACTGCACATCGATGCCCTTGCTTCCGTTGCTTAATGCAAATTTCGACATGGCATACAAGCAATAGGCTGTAGTTTGGGTACTCATCCATTGATTGGCTGACATTTGCTTGGCCAGTTTATTCGCCATTGCAAATGCTTTTTGCTTTTGCCCCAATAGAACCAAAGTCTCCAAAGCCATTGCACGATTTCTATCGCTTGAACCATAATAATAGTATTGATAATTGCTGTTATCCTCATCAATTTTGCTTTTAGCCAATAACGTCATTCCAGCTTGTTTCTGACCTGCGAGAACATAGGCCGACGCCAAACGAAGCTTGCTTTCATTGGAAATTCCAGTGGTTTCGCGCAATCTGTTCATTGAGGCCAAATCAGGAGCACCGGCCAAAGCCAACGTATAAAGTCGGTAGGCTTGCGCCAAATCATTTCCGTACTGCGGAACGAATCGCCAGTTTTTCGCTTCTTTTTTCTGATACGAAATCCATTTTGATTTGAAGTTGATAGGCAATACATAGCCTTTTTTCTCCGCTTCCATCAAGAAATGTCCTGCATAGGAAGTTCCCCAGTCGTCTGCATTCTGATTTCCTGGCCAATACGCCAATCCTCCATTTGCCAACTGGAAACTGCCCAAACGATTGATTCCCGCCGTTACATTCTTCTGAATACTGTTCTGTTGGGAGGCACTCAAATCGGCCACATCATTCAAGAACAATTGCGGAAAACCAGCCGAAGTGGTCTGCTCCACACATCCGTGAGGATAGGAAATCAAGTACTGCAATCTTCTGTTGATGTCGATGGTTGGCATTGACGAAACTTCAAGCTTGGCTTTGTTGCTTCCGCTTATACCAAAGGTTTCCCAAGAAATCGTTTTGGAACTGTTCGGTTCTACAATAACATCCTTGAACATATTGGTCATCGGATTTGGATTCGTCAAATCAATTTCAACATCATAGGTTGATTTCTCACTTCCCGATGTGGCGATGATTTGCACTTTTCCGATTCCAGTCGCGCTTCCTACAGCCAAATTAAAATACGTCATCTTTTCATCAGGCTGTGTGAAATTCACGGTCTGGGTTGTCGCTCCAATAACACGCAATCCGTTATTGGTCTTGATTTGAACCGTTACATTTTTCACTTTATTTTCCATTGCAAAAACCGTAACGGGGATGGTCACTTTTTCGGATGGAGATATTTTTCTCGGCAACGAGGCCAATACCATCAACGGACTACGAACAGGAGTAGCTTTCTCCACACTTCCGTAGGCACTCGTATTGTCATCTCCCGCAACCACCATCGTTCTAACCGAACCAATGTATTTCGGCAGTTGAATCTGATGTGTTTTCGTTTGTCCTTTTGGCAAAACAAATGGCCCAAGGTACACCACAACGGGTTTGAAGCGATTGGCTTTCTTGGCTTTTCCTCCACCCAAATCCTCATCTCCACCGATACTGAAAATCTGATTTATTTTTCCGCCATAAGCACCTATAATATTGTCATAAACATCCCAAGTTTTCACGCCCAAAGCTTCTCTTACATAGAAACTGTCCCAAGCATTCGGTGTTTTGAAACGCGTCAAATCTAGCAAACCTTCGTCTACAACGGCAATGGTATAAGTCATTGCTTTTCCAGATTTCTCTGAAACTTTCAGGTTGAATTTCTGTTCCGGTTTCAATACATCCGGCATTGCAATCTGAGGTTGCAAGATGGTGTTCTTGTCAATCACTTCTATCGGAATGATACCGTACATCCTGATTGGTGAATCGTTCTTGGTCGAGGCGTGCGGTTGCAACAGCGTAATATTGAAATAGACATTTGGAGCCATGGCGGACGTAATTGGAATATCCACTTTTGTTTCACCTTTTGTGGTTTGCGTCCAAACGGTTTGCACCACTCTCGAACCATTTTCAATCGAAATCAAAGCCCTGCCTCCTTGGCTCGACGGAAACGAAAGCTTCGCCACTTCGCCAACAGCATAGTTCTTTTTATCGGTAGAAAAAACCAACATATTAGCCGTTGTTGCATCCGTATTCTTGGTCTTACCCGACCACATTGGCCAATCGATTAAAACCGTTTGAGCCGTGGCGTGACCATCGTCTCCGTTTTGAACACGCACTAAATATCGTCCCCATTCTTCATCGGTAACGGCAAATTGGAAACTTCCCTTACCCGAAGCATCAGTGTTTACATAGAAATTCTTGAAGGCAGTCGTAGCATTCGAAGAGCTGAAATTCGAAAGATTATCATACGAAGCATCCCACCACCAGCGCCATTCTACTTTATAAACACGCACTTCAAGGTTTCTAACGGATTTCGGACGGCCGTTTTCATCTACCGTAACTACTTCGAAACGATTGTTCTTTCTCGTTTCAAGCATTCCGTATTTATTTGGCTCTGGTGATTTTATTCCCACATAAGTATTGTAAGGCGAATAGGTCGTAGCCATTACATCCGTACTGAAATCGCCCCCTTCTTCATATACTTTCGTGATGAAGGCCGCCTTCAGCATTCCAGGTGCCTGTCCGTTTAATCTTGGATTGATATCCACCGAAGCCCTTCCGTATTCGTCCACTTTTCCTGAGAAGATATTGATTTCCTCGGTGTTAAATTTTCGCACCACATCATCAAAAACATAATTCTTATAGTTCTTGAATGTTGTAGCCTGTTGCGAGAATTTCGCCTGCATCTCCACCTTCAGGTTCTTCGCTATTGCTCCGTGAAGCCACGTTACTTCTAGGTTGCTTGTGTTTGGATAGGCCGAAGAAAGCACCGCATTCTTGAAACTGTTCTTGATTTTTAGTCGGTTTGGTTTAATGGTTTCAATCTTGATGCTCTTGTAGAATTTCGCACCGCCGACACTCACCATCGCCTCCCAGCTACCTGTCGGGGCATCTGAACTTGTTGGCACTCCAAACGCATAATGGTTCAAATCATTGGCTTTCTTAACGGTCTGATAGCTCACTTTTCCGTTCGGATCCGTCAGGCGGAATTTGATTGGATGCGACTTTGGCAGTTTGTTGGCCTGATCGTTCAAGATAAAAGAAAGGTACAGATTATCGCCCGGACGCCATACGCCTCGCTCTCCATAAATGTATCCTTTTAACCCTTTTTGCAACACTTCGCCTGCCACATCAAAATTACTTTGCGACAACGAAGTACCATCGTCCAATTTCACGTAAGTGGCATTATTCCCTTGTGTTACAATCGCAAAATAGGCGAATCCCTTCAATTGGAAATTTACAATCCCTTCTGAATTGGTCGTGGCCGAAGCCAATTTCTGTTGTTGGAAACTGTACAGGTCAACCGTTGCTCCCGAAACCGGTTCGGTCGTCACGATATTGTTTACGGCAATAAAATACGACTTGTTCTCGCCTCTTTTGGCTATCACACCCAAATCCGAAGCCAAGATATTCGTACCAATCTTTGCGTTGTAGAAATACGAATTCGTGCACGGGTCTTGGCTTTCGCGCCACTCGTAATCGTCATAGTCGTAGTAATAATCTTCATAGCTGCCGCTGTAGTTCACGTCGTTTTCATCCACTTCCTCTTCTTCTGAAGCATCATTAGGTTCTGAACTTTCGCATTTGTAGAGCGAGTAGGCTTTCTTAAAGGAGAATTCCACACGGTAAATCGCTCCCGGTTCGGGCGTAATGATTTTTGACAAATCCATCGCAAAGGTGTTCCATTTGTTGGTATTTATTAGTGTGTTGGATTTTAGGTTGATGGTTTTCTTGGCCACCGGCTGTGCCACTCTTTTCAGGTTTCGAACGCCATTAAGGTCGTTGTCCTGAAGGAATTGCAAGATGTTGTTCTTGTAAATCTTATATACTTTAACGTCGACCGCCTTAAGGTTTACGGCTTCGAAATTAATCTTCAAATTGTTCGAACTCGGCATGATCGTTCCGTTCTTGATGAACCGAACGTCCGGTTTCAGCTGGTCGAAGAGCACTTTTGTCGAGAAGTTTTTCTTCATCTTATAGCCGTCTTCGCTTTCAATTCCTTGGAAGATTTCCAGCAGCAAATTACCCTTCAACGGTTCATCAAAAAATACTTTCAACATGTTTCCTTGGATGGCGTAGGTAATGTTCTCTGCCGTTTCAACTGATACCAAGCCTTGGAAATTCTGTCCTTTCAACAAAGGATCGGAGAAGTTAATCAATAACGTTTGGTTGCTTCCATTTGCCACCTCAACATTCACCACGCTAAAGTTGTCCTTGCCCACCACCGTATAATTAATCTTGCCTTTTTGCTCAATCCCCACATCGCTGCCGTCGTAGAGGATTTCAATCGTAGAATCCTCAACAAACCGCTGGATGCTATCGATCCTGAACTTGAATTCCGTCGGCGAGCTCATCGCCTTGTCAAACTTTATCTTGAGTTTCTTGCCCTTTTGGTCGGCCATTACAAGCTTCGTAGCCGTTTCCAAATCCATATCATCGGCGGTTTTCAAGGTCGCGTTCAGGTATTGGTAGTCCTTGCTGTAGGATTGTATGTCTTGCGTAGTAATCAGGAAATCCTGCTTGATGGTTTTCACCGTAAAATTGAAATCGTCGAGCTCTTTCGGGGTATCAATCAGTTTCGAAAGATGCAGGGTCACCTGGTATTCGGTATTCTGGTCGAGTTTTTTTTCGGGTATAAAAGCCAGCGTATTGCTTGACAGTGCCACGACTTTCCCGTCTACGCTTGGCGAAATATCAAACAAGTTGCTGTCTAAAACATCATTGGCTTTCCAGTCTTTTTTGTCAAACGCCAAAACCACGCGGATGTCCGATTTGGTCGAAACCAAACCACCGGTAAAATTGGTGATGAACTCCTTAAACAATGAAAAATCTGAATTAAATTCGGCAGCCGATTTCTTGCTACACGCTTGGAACAATAAAAATGCAAAAACCACGTAAACGAATCCTTTTGTTTTCATTTTTATAAAGAGTTAAGAGGTTAAAACAGCCACTGCCGTTAGTGGCATAACTGTTAAAGCTGGTTTTATATTGTACTAAATATACGCTATTTTGAATAATTATTTTGGAAGTTTTTTCCGAAGCAACAAGCGTCGGAAAAAGCTTCCCTTTAAGTCGGAAGAATTACTTCTTTGCCGTGATTAATTCCTTGAGCAAATTGTTCTCCCAACGAAGTTTTTGGAGTTCTTCGGCCTGCTGCTGTATGAGCAAATCCTTATCTGCAACGAGCTGTGTACTGCTCTCATATTCTCTGGGAAGCAAATTTGCAATGTCCATAAAAAAATTATACTTCAAAGCATGCGACATCCTGATCAGGTTGCGTGTTTGCAACGATTCCTGTCTTTCATTCGCATAAATGGCGGTATTAGGAACACCAATCTTGCGCGCTACATCGGTCCTTTTGAAGTTTTTTCGATCGATAAATTTTTGAATCAATTTCCCTACGTGTATTTCATCTGCCATAATTGCTTGCTTTTAAGGTTTGACAATGAAAACGCTCCTATCATGAGCATCTTTTTATTAGAAAGTAACTTTTTTAGTATAGTACTGATTTGTCCCGAATTGGTTTTAACACAATACAAAAGTGTTCATATACAATTATTATAAATTTAAGCTAAATTTTAATACGTTCTTATACGGATACTATTATAGGAACAAATAAACTTCATAGTTCATGTACAACGAGTATTGCAGGAACAAATAAACTTCATAGTTCATGTATGCCGAGTATTGCAGGAACAAATAAACTTTATAGTTCATGTACGCCGTGTATAGCAGGAGCAAATAACCTTTATAGTTTATGTACGCCGATTACTGCAGGAACAAAATACAATACTAGTTATTATACATTTTCAATACAATATCACAATAATTTATATAAATATATACATAAATTATTTAATTACGATAAAAACAGTAGTATTCAAAACCCTAAAATCAATTTTGCAATAGAAAAGTAAATCAAGATTCCGCAGATGTCGTTGCTCGTCGTTATAAACGGACCCGTAGCAAGTGCGGGGTCGATGCCGAATTTGTCGAGCAGCAACGGAATAAAAGTCCCGATCAAAGAGGCGATAATAATTACCGACATCAGGGAGATGGTTACGGTCAAGCCGATTTCATAGCTTACGCCAAGGAGCAAATGGCTACCCAACAAGAGGATGGTTCCGAGGATGAAACCGTTTAATAAACTCAGGCTGACTTCTTTTACAAGTCGGTTCCAAAGCGAACCCGTGATGGTTTGATTCGCCAAACCCTGCACGATGATTGCCGACGATTGTACACCAACGTTTCCTGCCATAGCGGCAATGAGCGGAGTGAAGAAAAATAATTCTCTGTAAACAGACATGGCGTCCTGGAAACCTTCGAGCAATGTTACGCTGATAAAACCTCCCAATAGCGCCAAAACCAGCCATGGTAAACGCGCTTTTGTAAGTTCGATCACGCTGTCATCGGCCTCAACGTCCTGTGAGATACCTGCCGCCAACTGGTAATCCTTGTCGGCTTCGTCCTTGATTACGTCTACGATGTCGTCAATAGTGATGCGCCCTACGAGTCGTCCCATCTCGTCTACCACAGGAATGGCTTCCAAGTCATATTTTTGCATGATCCGCGCCACCTCAACATCCTCGTCGTCTACTTTTACAAAGTTTAATTTGGTGATGTAAACGTCACTGATAGGCGTTTTGGTAGAAGTGGTCAATAAATCTTTTAGGGAAAGTCGGCCTTTCAAACGGTCCTCGTCGTCCACCACATAGATGGAATGTACGCGGGAAATGTTTTCGGCCTGGATGCGCATCTGTTTTACGCAAGTGAGCACGTTCCAGTTTTCATTGACCTTAACTAGTTCCTTGTGCATGATACCCCCGGCGGTATCTTCGTCATAACGCAAAAGTTCCACGATGTCCTTCGCGTGCTCCACGTCCTGAAGTTCGGAAATAACCTCCTCTTTCTTGCTTTGCGAAAGTTCGGCGATGATATCGGCCGCGTCATTCGTTTCCAGCTCATCCAGCTCTTCGGCAATCTCTTTTGGCGAAAGCCTGCTCAGGATGTTTTCACGCAGATCTTCGTCCAGCTCGAGAAGGATTTCGGCGGTTTTCTCACTGTCGAGAATCTTAAAAATATAGGTTGCCTCGTCAAAGTCAAGCTCATCAAGGATTTCTGCAATATCGGCGTGGTGCAAGTCGTTCAGCAAAAGCTCCAGTTGCCTGTCGTTCTTGCTTTGAATGAGTTGCTCAACCTCTATTATAAAATCCTTACTGATCTTAAACTCCATCTGCTTCTATTTTTTTGGTCAGTTCAATGAAATCCTCTACCGAAAGCTGTTCCGGGCGGAGGTCAAAGATACTATCTTCTCTTAAATTATCAGATAAATTTAATGTTTTTAAACTGTTACGTAAGGTCTTTCTGCGTTGCTGGAAGCCTGTTTTTACTACCGTGAAGAACAATTTCTCACTGCAAGGCAAGGTGAAATTTTCTTTTCTTCGCAAACGCAAAACACCCGACTTCACCTTCGGTGGCGGATCGAAAACATGTTCGCTAACGGTAAACAGGTATTCGGCATCGTAGAAGGCCTGCGCCAAAACCGATAAAATTCCATAGGCCTTTGTTCCTTTCTTTTCGCAGATTCTCTCGGCTACTTCTTTCTGGAACATGCCTGCAAATTCGGGAATCTGGTTGCGCAGTTCCAATGCTCGGAACACGATTTGCGTTGAAATATTATACGGAAAATTGCCTATGATGGCGAATTGCTTTCCGTCGAAAACTTCGTTGATGTTGTATTTCAGGAAATCCTTGGAGATGATTTTTCCGTGAAGCTTTGGATAATTTTCATCCAAATACGCCACCGATTCCGTATCGATTTCAATTACATAGGTATTGATGGGCTTGTCGAGCAAATATTTTGTAAGCACTCCCATCCCCGGCCCAATTTCGAGTACGTCCTGATAGCCTTTAAGGTTCAAGGTATCGGCAATGTCCTTTGCGATGCTTTCGTCCTTAAGGAAGTGTTGCCCAAGATGCTTCTTGGCTTTTACTTTTTCCATTTTAGATTATATTTTAGTCCCGACGCTTCGGGATAGAATTTAGATTTTAGATTGCTTATCTAAAATAGATTCTGATTAATGTTCGGAAATAAGTTCCAATTCTGTTCGGAAAGCCAGCATTTTGTCGCCAAAAAGCCTTTGCCCTTCTTCTCGCAAACGTGGTGCATCTTCCTCGTAGTACCTTTCGAGTGTTGCCTTGCTGTCAGTAGTATATTGAACGGAATAGGTGGTTCCGCCCATTTCTTCTTCAATCAAAACCTTTACGATTTTGGCAGAGGAGAATTTTCCTGTGGCAAGCATTTCGTTGATGTGCTTTTGTTGCATCCAGTTCAGCCATTGGTCGTGAACACTTTCGTGGATGTTTATAGTGACGTTGTATATGATCATTTGATTTTAGATATAAGATTTATGATTGAGGATTTCAGATTTGACATTTGGGATTTCAACTATTTGGAATTTACAAGTTCGCATCTCCCCTCAACTGACGGAACTTTCTTCTAGCCTCGATAAAATAAATACTATCCTGATGGTTGAACAAAATGGCTTCGTATAAAGGCTTTGCTTTTTCAGGCATTTTGAATTGGTCGTTGTAAATTTCGGCAGAGAAATAAAGAGCTTCATCGATGTAAATTCCTTCCTTATGATTGTCGATGATATTCTGGTATTGGCTCAAGGTCGAATTATAATCGTGTAGCTTTTCATAGGTCTGTCCCAGTCTTAAGATGGTCGCACTTTCTATTTCATCACCTTTGTTTTCCTTCAAAATATTTTGAAATTGTACCAAAGCTTCCTGTGTCTTGTTCTGGTATAAAAGATAATCGGCTCTTGCGAATTTCTTCAGCGCCGTTTGCGTCGAATCCGAAACAGTGTTGTCGTTTATCAACAGGAAATACTCCAAGGCATCATTGGCGATCAATTGCGTCGAAGCTGATTTCAACACTTTAAACTGACTTGTCGCGTAAACGAAATCGCTTTTAAAATAACTGGTCTTCGCCGATTTCAGGCTTGCTTCGTGCCCTATTTCATCATTTTTTAAATCCTCTTCAATTTGCGAATAATAGATCAACGCTTGGTTGAATTTCTCTTCGAAAAGCAAAATGTCCGCAAGTTCCATTTTGATGTCAGCCTCTTGATATTTGTTGATCGGAAGTTCCAATGCTTTCTTCAATATTGATTTTCCAAGCTCTGGATTTTTCATATTGAAGGCTACAAAATGCGCCTGAAGCGTTTGCAACGATAACGAATACGGACTGATACCGAACTTTTTGAGCAACAACTCAAGTTCTGCATTTATCGCCGGATAGTCCTTTTCAGTGGCTTTTTTGATTTTATTTTCCATCAAAAACGAATGTGCAAAAATCTGCAAGTCGATGTCCTGTGTATTTTCCAAAACAAAATTGATGATTTCCGTTGCCGATTCGTCATCGCCTTCTTCAATGGCCAATTGTGCTAGGTTTACGATGTTTGAAAAGGTTTCAGGCTCTCTTTTATAAATGGCTTTTTCTTGGATGAATGCCTTTCCGTATTCCTTTTGCTGTACAAAAAACCAACTCAGGAATTGATTCCAAAAGATATCCTGGTCTTTTTGTGTTCGAATCAAGAGTGCTTTTCGTAACGAATCATTAAAGCTAGTTTCGGCATCTTCCGTCATAAATCGCGACAACTGATTCTGGATCATAATGGAACTCTGTGGATTCTTCTGGGCTTCCTCAAGGAATTTTTCAATCATCATATCGGTCTTGCCTTGTTGACCATAAATCACCGCCATCTGATAGGTAAAGGGTTGGATTGAAGAACCTTTCTGATAGGCTTTCAAGGCATAATCCAACAATGCTTTCTTTTCGAAATTTACAGCAATTGCAAATACATTCGAAGGATTCTCGTCTATTTTTTCCAATGCCTTATCGTAGAATTTCTTGGCATTGGCTTCGTCTTTTTGCAGTTGATAGTTGTAGCCCATTTCCACCATCATATTGCCCTGCTTGTACTTATCCATCCTAATCTGAATAAGCTCCTTGGCTTTGTCAAAGTTAGAAAGTTGCTGGTTCGACTCTACTACTTTTTGAAAATACAGGTTATTTCCGGGCTGGTTTTTCAATAATTCCTCGTAGGCAATAAGTGCTTTTTCGAAATCACCTTTTTCAAAATAATTCTGTGCCAGCTGTTCGTTTTGGGCGAAACCGGCTAGCGTGAATAATAAGAGAATATATGAAAAAAAGTGCTTCATTGGAAGTTGAAATTATACTAATCAGCGAATTGTGAAATTTAGTACTTTTTAAATTTGTATTCTTGAATTTTATCTTAAAATTTAATGCTAAAGAAAATCAAAATCGATTCTCTTTAGCATTATAAAAGTATGACTTCCTAAAACTGATTAGTCAATAATATCAAATCCTGTATATTTTCGCAACACCTCTGGAATAACGATTCCTTCTGGTGTTTGATAGTTTTCTAGAATTCCCGCTAAAACACGTGGTAAAGCCAATGAACTTCCGTTCAAGGTGTGTGCCAATTGGTTTTTTCCATCCTTATCTTTGAAACGCAATTTCAAACGGTGTGCTTGAAAAGTTTCAAAGTTAGAAACCGAACTGATTTCCAACCAACGGTCCTGAGCCGTAGAAAATACTTCAAAATCATAGGTCATTGCAGATGCAAATCCCATATCGCCACCACACAGTCTTAAAATTCTGTAAGGCAATTTCAATTCGTTCAAGATTTCGCGAACGTGCTCTACCATGCCTTCCAACGCTTCGTATGATTTATCAGGATGCTCCACACGCACGATTTCCACTTTGTCAAATTGATGCAAACGGTTCAAACCACGAACGTGAGCTCCATAAGAACCTGCTTCTCTACGGAAACATGGCGTGTAAGCCGTTGCCAAAACCGGCAATTCGTTTTCGTGCAACAATACATCCCTGAACAAGTTCGTCACCGGAACTTCCGCAGTCGGAATCAAATACAAATCGTCCGTTTTGTCGTGGTACATCTGCCCTTCCTTGTCCGGCAATTGTCCCGTTCCGTAAGCTGAAGCTTCGTTTACCAAATGAGGCACTTGAAATTCTTGATAACCAGCATCGGTGTTTTTATCCAAGAAATAGGTAATCAACGCACGTTGCAATTTGGCTCCTTTTCCTTTGTAAACCGGAAAACCGGCACCTGTGATTTTATTTCCTAATTCGAAATCAATAATGTCGTATTTTTTAACCAATTCCCAGTGAGGCAAGGCTCCTTCGTGCAAAACAGGAATTTCTCCCTCCTGCAAGGTCGTCAAGTTGTCTTCTGGGGTTTTCCCTTCCGGAACTAAATCGGCAGGAAGATTTGGCAATAGGTATAATTGTTCCGTCAATTCATTGGTGTAAACCTCTAATTTCTCAGACAAATCCTTGCTTTTTTCTTTCAATGAAACATTTTTCTGCTTCAAGATTTCAGCTTTCGATTTCTCGCCAGATTTCATCAATTCCCCAATGTCTTTGGATAGCTTGTTCGATTCCGACAAAATATTGTCCATTTCAGCTTGTGTGGCTCTTCTTTTTTCGTCGAGCTGCACCGCTTGTTCAACAATAGATTTGGCATCCATGTTTCTTTTTGCCAAAGCTTTGAGGACTTTCTCCTGATTTTCTCTAATAAACGCTATCTGTAACATTATATATGGTTTTATAAGTGCGCAAATTTAATGAAATACTTTTATTAAACGACGGAATGTGGATTTTCTTCTCAGGGCATAACCGCCTCTAAAAATACCTATTTATGGTTATTTTTTATGTGCAATCCGATTAGTAGCTTTGGAAAAACTTTACATCATGAAAACCCCTAAAATTCTTTCCTATTTATTGCTGAGCTTTGTTGGTTTAACCACTATGGTTGCTTGTTCTTCGGATGAAGAGGGCGACGATACAGGCGGTGGAACAGTAAGCAATTCCTTGCATCTGAAATTCAAGACACCTGATTGGGAGCGAACCATCAATTGTGAACAATTGGATTTAATGCCGATGAATCCAGCCGATGGCGTTTATGCGGTTTCAGCAACTTCTGCATCCACAAATGAAACATTTTATTTTTCGTATCCTCAGGACAGTTCGGACATGAACCAGGTTTCGAACTATAAAAAATACGGAATCGTGAGCTACGGCGATAACGATCAACCGTTTCAATTTTCGCAAAAATTACCCGATAATCAAGGTAGTACCGATAGATTAATCAGTTTGGCAGACAATTCTTCTACCTATTATAACGAAGTAGAAAAAATAGAATACGTTGGTCACGAAGCCAACTATTCCATCTTTAAAGTGAAATGCAAATACAACATGAGAACCTATTTGTTGAGCAACGAAGCCACTATCAAAGATGTTTCGGGTACTTTTCATTTTAAAATAAGAACTACAAGAAACTAAATTCTTCGTGTTTTTACAGAAACTGATACAGCTGTATGAGAAATTGGTTTTTTCGCCACTTTATACAAAATCTGATACAGATGTATGAGAAACTGTCCTTTTTATAGTTTTTCAACCAATCCGTTACAACTGTACAAGGCATAAAAGCACTTGCTTTAGAGGGTTGTACAGTTGTACAAGGCACAAAAGCACTTGCTTTAGAGGGTTGTACAGTTGTACAAGGCACAAAAGCACTTGCTTTAGAAGGTTGTACAGTTGTACAAGGCATAAAAGCACTTGCTTTAAAGGGTTGTACAGTTGTACAAGGCACAAAAGCACTTGCTTTAGAGGGTTGTACAGTTGTACACAGGTTTGTTGATTTTTAAAATTACAACCTCAACAAATTAACCTTCTATTTCACAAAGTCTTACCGAAGTGGTAGTTATTCTTTATCTTTGGGCAAAATTTTTGCTTTTCGATGAAATATAGCTACCTCCTCGTTTTTTTATTTTCAACTATAACGCTCTTTGCACAGAATAACAATATCGCTGAAGCCGAAATGAAATCGGCTTCGCAAATAATAGCTTTTTCGGCCAATCCGAACACGGCAAACTACGATGTTACCTATCATAAACTGGAATTCACGGTGAACCCTTCGGTGTTTTTTATCACGGGAAAAGTAACGACAACTTTTACCGCCTTGTCTAATATGTCGACCGTTACTTTTGATTTGACTAATGAACTAACGGTAAGTTCCGTGACTAAAAACGGAACACCCCTGACATTTGTTCAAAACAGCAACAACGAATTGGTGATTACACTTCCATCGGTGCAAACTGCTGGGACTTCGGGAACGGTTGTCATCAATTATTCAGGTGAACCTTCGCAGGGAGAAGACGCTTTTACGATTGACACCCATAACGGAACGCCTATTCTTTGGACGCTATCCGAACCTTATGGAGCAAGAGATTGGTGGCCTTGCAAGCAGGATTTGAACGATAAAATCGACAGTGTTGATATTTATATTACGGCTCCTTCTGCTCACGTTAGTGTTGCCAATGGCAAGCAAATTGGTATTGTGAACAATCCAAACAGCACCAAAACGACACATTTCAAACACAACCATCCTATTCCTGCCTATCTCGTTGCGATTGCCGTGACGAATTATCAGGTTTTTACGCAGACTGCCGGAACTGCTCCAAACACCTTCCCGATTGTAAATTACATTTATCCGGAGAATTTTACTTCAGCACAAAACAGTCTTGCTGTGACGCTACCAATTATGGATTTGTTTGAAGAGCTATTCGAAACCTATCCTTATGCCGATGAAAAATACGGTCACGCACAATTTGGCTGGGGCGGCGGTATGGAACACACGACGGTTTCGTTTATGGGAAGTTTCGGAAGGGATTTGATTGCGCACGAATTGGGTCACCATTGGTTTGGAAACAAAATTACGTGTGCTTCTTGGAACGACATTTGGCTCAACGAAGGGTTTGCTTCCTATATGGAAGGCTTGGTTATCGAGGAGTTTGATGGTGCTACTGCTTTCGCGAATTGGAAAAACAGCTTGACGCTCAACATCACTTCGCAACTGGGAGGTTCGGTGTATGTTCCCGAAAGTGACATCTTGAATGTGAACCGAATTTTCAGTGGCCGATTGACGTATAATAAAGGAGCGATGGTCGTGAACATGCTTCGATTGAAACTGGGCGATACGAACTTTTTTCAAGGTTTAAAAAATTATCTAGCCGATGCAAACTTAGCATTTGATTATGCTGAAACAAACGATTTGAAGACGCATTTGGAAACGGCATCAGGCATCAGCTTGACAGAATTTCTTAATGACTGGGTGTATGGTCAGGGTTATCCAACGTATAACATCCAAGCTCAAAATATAGGTACTGGGCAGGTGAAATTTGTCGTAAACCAGACACAATCACATCTTTCTGTTTCGTTTTTTGAAATGCCTTTGCCGGTTAGGGTTTATGGAAATGCGGGCCAGCAAATGGATTTGGTTTTGAACCATACTTCAAACGGACAGCAGTTTATCGAGAACGTTCCGTTTGTAGTGACCGATTTTGATTTTGATCCGAATAAGGAAATCATCTCAAAAAATAATGTCACCAATTTATCGACAGAAGAATTTACTATGTTGCAGGAATTGATGTTATACCCAAATCCTACCTCGGATCTATTGCGATTGACTGTTCCGCAAGGCTTACAAATCAAGGAAGTTGTTTTTTATAATACCATCGGACAGCAAATAAAAACCTCAACCGAAAATTCTTGGAATATAGCCGATTTTGCTTCCGGAGTTTATTTCATGAAAGTGTTTACTGATTTTGGTGTGAAGCAGATTCGGTTTGTAAAGGAGTAATTATTTATTTGAAATTTTGCTTTGCGTCTTTGCGACTTTGCGAGAAATAATGCTCGCAAAGTCGCAAAGTCGCAAAGTCATCCATTTGAAAACAAACTACTGAATCGCCTTTATCCTTGAAGCCAAAAACGTAATCAGCAGTCCGAAAACACCAATAAAAGCGAACGAAAATTTTAATCCGAAAGCTTCGGCAATATAGCCAATAATGGGAGGTCCCATCAAGAACCCAAGAAAACTCACACTCGAAACGATGGTTAAAGCTTCACTTGGCGAAACACTTTCGTTTTTCCCTGCCACGCTATAAACCGTCGGAACAATTGTAGAAACACCCAACCCGACTACCATAAAAGCTATCGTGGAAGGTATCAGATAGGGCAAGAAAACGGAGGTAAAAAGTCCTGCCGAAATCATAATACCGCTGATTTGCATCACCTTTTTTCGACCAAATTTAAAGATAAGCTTGTCGCCGATGAATCTTCCCGTTGCCATCATGATCATAAACGAAGTATAACCGATGATCACCAATGGTCCGGGTGCTAAAACCACATCTTTAAAGTACACCCCGCTCCAATCAAACATTACTCCTTCGCTGGCCATACAACAGAAACCAATTACACCCAACCAGATTAAAGTGGCATCGGGCTTGGTAAAGAATTTCTTTTTCTCAACTATCTTCTTTGCTTTCGCTTTTATCAGATGACCGAAATTGAGCGCCATTACGAGCAATACAATCCCAAAAACAGTTATAAAATGAACGTAGGGCGAAAGTCCGAACCCTAGCATGATCAAACCAATCAAAGCTCCGGTAAATCCTGCCGTACTCCAAGCACCGTGAAACGACGACATGATGGTTCTTTTATAAAGTCCTTCGGCATAAACGCCTTGCGTATTGACAGAGATATTCGTGAAATTTCCGAAGATGCCAAACACAAAAAGCACCAGTGAAAGTTGAAATGGCGTTGATGCCAAACCAATATTCGTCATCATAAAAGCATACAACACCATCGCGATAAGAATAACCTTATGGCTCCCGAATTTCGCCACGACCTTTCCAGAAAAAGCCATTGCTAATAATTGCCCGAGCGGAATGGCAAACAAGATGGTGCCCAATTCGCTTTCGCTTAATTTCAGCGATGCCTTCAAATCCGGAATTCGGCTGGCCCAAGTCGAGGAACACAATCCCATGGCAAAATAGAAGAGCGAAACCGCCCAACGGATCCTTTTCAAATAGGATTCTTTAGCAAATTTGTAGCCTTTTAATTTTGGTCGGGTGTTGAATTTATTTATAAAACGGAATTCCATGCGTCTTGCTTTAGGACTACAAAGGTCTGCTATTTTACATTCTCAAAATACATCCGAATTTAAAATTATCAGATATAAAAAAACTGCAATGTATCATTGCAGTTCCTTCGAATTTCTTGAAATTATTTTGGTTTTTATTTAATTTTCACTGCTTGAAGATTTTTATAAGCCTCAAAAATAATATAGCACAGTCGGCCTCCTAATAGAAGTACTACGGAACTCAAAAGTAAAGTTCTCAAAACACTATGATCCATAGCCATTGAAATCAGAAGCAAATGAATTCCAATTATAGTCGATGTCGATTTTTTAAAGATTATCATAACTCGTGGTTTTTAGGTTTAAAGAATTAGTAAGCACTTCTGGAAAAATGTTACAGCATTTCAGAAAAAAGAATCTTTTAGCATCTTTTCTTTTACCTTTTAAGTTACAGACTAAAAAACTATATTTGCCGATTAAATCCTTACCTTTAGAGGGATAGCGTAAAGTGGTGAAAGAGATTGGTTTTGCAAGGAAAACTTTCGCTGATTATTAAAATTGATACATAACGAAGATGGCATGCGAAGCATTACATGTTTCCAACAAAAAATAAAAGACAGACATGAAACATATTAGAAATTTCTGCATTATTGCACATATTGACCACGGAAAAAGCACGCTTGCCGACCGTTTGCTTGGCGCTACCCAAACCGTAACGGCTCGTGAGGAGAAAGCCCAGTTGCTTGACAATATGGATTTGGAACGCGAACGTGGTATCACCATCAAGAGCCACGCCATCCAAATGGAATACAAATACAAAGGCGAGGATTATATCCTGAATTTGATTGACACTCCAGGACACGTCGATTTTTCGTATGAAGTTTCCCGTTCGATAGCCGCCTGCGAAGGTGCGCTTTTGATTGTAGATGCGGCACAAAGCATCCAAGCCCAGACTATTTCAAACCTATATTTAGCTTTGGAAAATGACTTGGAAATTATTCCAGTCTTGAATAAAGTAGATTTGCCAAGTGCCAATCCAGAAGAAGTAAGTGATGACATCATCGATTTACTGGGTTGTAAATTGGAAGACATTATCCACGCTTCAGGTAAGACTGGTTTTGGTGTAGAAAATATTCTAGCTGCCGTAATCGAAAAAATTCCAGCTCCAAAAGGAGATCCGGAAGAACCGCTTCAGGCGTTGATTTTCGACTCGGTTTACAATCCGTTTAGAGGGATTGAGGTAATCTTCAGAGTAATCAACGGGCAAATCAAGAAAGGCCAGAAGATTAAATTTATGGCTACCGGAAATGAATATTTTGCAGATGAAATTGGAACATTAAAACTGAACCAAGTTCCGAAACAAATGATTTCTGCAGGTGATGTTGGTTATTTGATTTCGGGTATTAAAGAGGCAAAAGAAGTAAAAGTAGGTGACACACTTACGGATGCAAAAGCACCAACTACCAATATGATTACAGGTTTCGAGGATGTAAAACCAATGGTTTTCGCCGGAATCTATCCTGTAGACACAGAAGATTATGAAGACCTTAGAGCTTCGATGGAAAAACTGCAATTGAACGATGCTTCGTTGGTTTTCTCACCAGAAAGTTCTGCGGCATTAGGTTTTGGTTTCCGTTGCGGCTTCTTGGGAATGTTGCACATGGAGATCATTCAGGAAAGATTGGAGCGCGAGTTTGACATGACGGTAATCACGACGGTTCCCAACGTTTCGTATCTGGCGTATACTAAAAAAGACCCGGAAACTGCATTTGTGGTAAACAACCCTTCGGATTTGCCAGAACCATCACGTTTGGACCGTGTAGAAGAACCATTTATCAAAGCTACGATCATTACAAAAGCAGATTTTGTAGGTAACGTAATGTCGCTTTGTATTGAAAAGCGTGGTCTTATCACCAACCAAACCTATCTGACAACCGAAAGAGTAGAATTGACTTTTGACATGCCTTTGGCAGAAATTGTATTCGACTTTTACGACCGATTGAAAACTGTTTCCAAAGGATATGCTTCGTTTGATTATTCTCCAATTGGAATGAGAACTTCTAAACTAGTAAAATTAGACGTACTCTTGAATGCCCAAGGTGTCGATGCCCTTTCCGCTTTGATCCACGAAGACAATGCCTACAACATCGGTAAGAAAATGACCGAGAAATTACGTGAATTGATTCCAAGACAGCAGTTTGATATTCCAATTCAGGCCGCGATTGGAGCAAAAATCATTGCACGTGAAACGATTAAAGCTTTGAGAAAAGACGTTACGGCAAAATGTTACGGTGGAGATATTTCCCGTAAGCGTAAGCTTTTGGAAAAACAGAAAAAAGGAAAGAAACGTATGAGACAGGTTGGTAACGTTGAGATTCCGCAGGAAGCGTTTATGGCGGTTCTTAAATTGAACGACTAACGTTGTATTAAGATTATAGAATTAAGTATTAAGATAAACCCGATGGCGAAAGTTGTCGGGTTTTTTGTTTTTGTATCTTTGAAAAAACATTTTCACAGTGGACGAAACCCCTAAAAAATTCGACCGGATTGTTGCTATTTTGATTCAATTGCAATCCAAAAAAATTGTAAAGGCGCAGGAATTGGCCGATCGGTTTGAGGTGAGCTTGCGCACCATCTACCGCGACATTCGTTCTTTGGAAGCATCTGGGGTCCCTATTTATGGTGAAGCTGGAATTGGTTATTCTTTAATGGATGGTTATCGGTTGCCTCCGGTGATGTTTACGCGTGAGGAAGCCAGCAGTTTTATTGCAGCCGAAAAACTCATGCAGAAGTTTACCGATGCGGAGCTGGGCAACCATTATGCTTCGGCGATGTATAAGCTCAAAGCAGTGTTGCAGGGTTCGGATAAGGATTGGGTTTCTACGATTGAATCGAGTGTTTTGATGCAGACTTCGGGCAAGACGATTAATGAAAAAGCGCCTAACACCTTGGCTTTCCTTTTTAAAAGCGTTGCCGAAAAAACGCAGATTGTCATGGGGTATGAGGCGATTGAGGCGGATGGCATCACGGAAAGGGTTATTGAACCGGTTGGTGTTTTTCACGACCATAACAACTGGTATTTCCTGGGCTATTGCCATCTTCGGAAGGATTATAGGCAGTTTCGAACGGACCGCATTCATACGATAAAAAATACTACTACTCCATTTGCATTGGAACACGAAACTTTGGAAGTTTATCTGCAAAAGGAAAAACAGCAACTGCCGACTACGAAAATTGTAATCAGGGTTGACAAGAAGATTGCCAAGTATATTGCGGAAGACAAGAAACTGCACGGTTTTGTTTCGGAAAAGGCTGTTGGCAATGTGATTGAAATGACTTTTATCTGCCCGACCATCTCTGAATATTTTCCTCGTTGGTATCTTTCGTTTGGCGATTATGCCTCTATTGTGGAGCCTCAAACATTGAAGGAAAAGGTGCTGGAATTGATGGAGAAGACGAGAGCGGGTTTGCTATAAATTTCTTTAATGCAGGATCTACCCTCCACTATTTTCAAATGATGTTTTTTGGTTGGAATGGCGTATTTATTGACGGGGAAAGGCATTAAGCGTTCGGGTAGGGCATTTACACTTCGGAAAGGACGTTAAGCGTTCGGAAAAGGCATTTACCCTCCGAAAAGAATGTTAAGCGATTGCAATTTGAAATTAAGCGTTCGGGAAGGGCATTTACCTTTCGGGAAGGACATTAAGCGACTGCAATTTGAAATTAAGCGACCGGAAAAGGCATTTACACTTCGGGAAGGACGTTAAGCGGTTGCAATTTGAAATTAAGCGTTCGGGAAGGGCATTTACACTTCGGAAAGGACATTAAGCAATTGCAATTTGAAATTAAGCGATCGGGAAAGGCATTTTGGTTTTGAAATTGGGGGTGGATTTATGGATTTGGGAATGGAGTATAAAACAACTGCAAGGTTTTTAGGCTTGCAGTTTTTTGGATTTCTTTAGATTGTGGGCACGAGCAAGATGCTCGCGCTTGCGGGGTTTTTTACTCCCACTAAAGTAACAAATTATTTCCTACAACATTACAATTCTAAAAACAAAAAAAACTGCAAGTACAACTTGCAGTTTTTGGGTTTTATTTCAGGACCAGACAGATGTTGGCAGAAGATTAATTTTTAATGAACTTTTCTTTGAATATTTCTCCTTTTTCATTTTCCATTTGAATAAAATAATTACCAGTATTCAAAGTCTCAATGTTTATTTTTTCATCAAATTTTGAGTTTCCATTGAGTATTTGTCTGCCTGTTAAATCAAAAACAGTATATCGAAAATTTTCATTTAGATTTTCTTTACTGTTTACTTTTATATAGTCATTTGAAGGATTTGGATATAACATTATTTTCTTTGATAATTCAAAATCATCAATTTCTAATAAAGCTGCACTTCTAGCCATAATATTATCAATATCTAATGTCGCTTCAATTGGATCTGAAGTCCAACTTGGGGCGTCATTATGTAAAATTCTTAATTCAGTAACACTATCAAAAACATCTAAATAATCTAGCGTATTACTAACATTCGTCATTGCCTCTTGTGTTATAGGAAAATTAATTGTCTTCCAATCTTCACCTGGTATCACAGCAATAGCATTAATTGAAGAAAAAACAGGATCAGTACCAGTCCAATTATCATTTGTGAATGCTAATCTTAAAAAAATAATGTTTGTACCTGAATTTCTAACATCCATAGAAATAAATTTAATTCTATTTGAGGTGTTATTTTTATAATAATCTCCAGCCCATTGTGCTTGATTAAATGTTAGAAGTTGTCCACCAGCTGGAGATTGAACTCTTAAAAAATTATCATTTAATCCCAAAGGTCCTCCAGTTGCAATATTTTGATTTGGTAGTACAGGTGAGGACTTAGTCCAATTTTTTGGTGTATAATCTTCGAAATCATCAACTTGATTCAATACAACTTGTGTAAAACCAAAGAAGGGTGACATAACAAACAAGATGAGTAATTTTTTCTTCATTTTTAAATATTTATGTTTATAATTTATTAATCTTCGAGTAATGAGCTTTCAAAATTTTCTGCCAACTTTTTTATACTCGATACAATACTCTCAACTAGAGCATATTTACTATGTTTTTAGAGGTATATATAAAAGCCTATTTATTTGTACAATATTAATCATATTTTCCACATAAAAAATACCATTTTCCATAAAATTCTAAAACAATTTAAAACATCTAAATTTCATATTATCAACACATAATCTATCGTGAGGCTTTCAATTCTAATAGGCAAATCTTATCATTCCAACTGAGGAAAAGCGTAAGTTCAACTTCGTTAAATCTCGTAATCAAATTCACGTAGTGGAATCTCTTTATGAGATTCCTCCTGCTTCGGAATGACAAGATGATAGAAACAAAAAAAAACCACAAGTACAACTTGCGGTTTCTTCTATTATCGTTCCCAGAAAAAGGGAGGTTGGATGCCCAGCGCTCTTAGGTAGACATATCCCTGTCCGCGGTGGTGCACTTCATTATCAATAAAATAAAAGATGTTTTGGATGATCGGGAATTCATATTGACCAAAAAGGTTAAAGCTTTCGCTGAAATCTTCCATACTCAACTGTTCCCAATAGTCGTTGATGGTTTCGGTATCCTTATCCCATTGCTCGAGGAATTGGGCTTTTGTAGTAAACTTTTTAGCTTCTTCCTGAAACGGTTCTACCTTTCGGTTGATGATTCCTTTCATGGCCGGAGCGCCAATGGCAATCAATTCTGCAGTTAATTCTGCAAAGGTTCTCATGCCTGCGATGGAGAATTCAAAAAAGTCTTTTTCTGGAAAAAGTTCGATGACACGACGGGTTAACGTTCGGTGTCCTTGCCAGTGTTTTAGTAAATCTTCCTGACTGATAACTTGGGCTGTTGCGATCATAATGATTGTTTTTTAATGATTATACAGCAAAGGTAAAAGGGGCTTGTGACAACAGTTTGTCAGCAGGGTTTTGAAAATTTAAAAATATTGATTTTAACTTTAAATTGGTTTGTCTTAAAAAGAAAAAATCTCATAGATACTTGAAAGTATTATGAGATTTCTCCTTCGTCGAAATGACAATTTTGCGTTTATTAATGCTAGGCTCTATCTTTTCATTGAGAAGTGGGCTTTGAATTCTTTATCCAAACCATCACGGTTTTTGTACTCCAATAAAAACCAATAATCGGTAGAAGGAAGTTGGTGTCCGTTTAAGGTTCCGTCCCACTCTTCGCCATTGGCATTTAGGAATTTTACCAATTTCCCGTAGCGGTCAAAAATATAGGTTTTCGCATTTGGATCGTTTAATCCTTTTATGCCCCAAGTATCGTTGAAACCGTCACCATTTGGTGTAAAGAAACGTGGATAATTCAAAGCAAATACCGTCAATTCAAAATCCTGACAGTCGTTCTTATCGATCACGGTGATGGTATGTTCTCCTTGGTAAACATTTGTAAAGATGTTGCTTTCCTGTGGCACGCCGTGGTTCAGTTGGAATAAATAATCTCCAGAACCTTCTGTTACAGTTACAGTAATGGTTTGGTTGAGATTGAAATCCTGTTCTACGGTTGCCGTTGCCACTGCACTTGACGAAGCTTTCACCTCGCAACTTGCCGTGTTTGAACATCCTGAAACACTATTGGTTACGGTTACCTCATATATGCCCAGTTCTGTTGCCAGATGATTGTTGGTGGTCGTAGGCAGTGGGTTTCCGTTGCGTGTCCATACAAAAGTGTGGCCCATAGTAGGGATACCGCACTCAATCCTTACCGAATTTAACGGCAATCCTGTAACATTACTGACACACAAATAACGGTCCTGCAGTACAGGTTGTGGCAGTTCATAAACCGCTATTGTAACTCGGGATTCAGGATTACATCCCGTACTGAGTGTATAAATGATGTCTACAAAATTAGAAACAAGCCCTGTCACTAATCCGTTAGCATCTACCGTTGCAATGCTGGTATCGCTGCTTGACCATGTTCCTCCCGGAGTTGCGTTTGCCAGTTGTAATGTCTCGCCCACACATAGTTTGTCGTCTCCGGTTATAGGCGCTACACTTGCTGCGCTATCAATTGTAATGGTAAAAGTATCACTGCCGAAGGCTCTACAAATGGTATTGTCCTGTGATACTGTGTAGGTAATGATATGAGGACCTGCTGTACTCGCCACTACATTTATCTGCCCTGTAGTTGGGTTGATGCTCAAACCTGGATCTGAACTAAAAGTTCCTCCGGGTGTGCCTGGAAATGTTGTTGGAGCAACCGGAGCACTATTAAAACAAACATTTGTAGGATATGTAAAACTTACAGCTGGAGTTGTTTCGGGTGTGAAGGTTATAATAGCACTATCCGTATTAGGATTTACACAATTTGCCGGATCGCCCGGAACAGTATAAATCACACTGTGTGGGTTTGGTGTGCTTAAAGAAGGATTAACCTCTCCTGTTGCAGGGTTGATGCTCAAACCTGTATCTGATGTAAAAGTCCCGCCCGGCGTGAATCCTGCAGCAGGAATGATCATAACCGAAGTGCTGCTCTTGCAAATGGTAGTCGGGTAGGAAAAACTTACTACGGGTATTACAACACTTTTAATCTCAATTGGAGCTGTAGTTGTTCCATAACTCTGGCAACCTGTTGCTAGAACTTCGTATTTTACCAGGTAGTTGCCAGGAGTACTCGCCGCTACATTAATTTCACCCGTACTGGAATTGATGCTTAGTCCTGCTACATTAACAGTAAATGTCCCTCCCGTTGTAAAACCGGCAACTGTATTGGGCATCAAAGGAGCACTGTCACCACATACAGGAGTTGTGTAGGTAAATCCTGTTGTCGTTGCGGCACTAGGCTGTATCGTTACAGTTAGTGTAAATGTACTTGCACATTGTCCTGCTGTTGGAGTAAATACATAGTTGCCGTTGGCAGTATTGCTTATTGTTGCCGGTGACCAAGTTCCAGTGATTCCATTATCTGATGTAGTTGGCAAGGCCGGAACTGTTGCTCCGTTGCAATAGGTATTTGCCAAGGTAAACGTTGGCGTGGTATTGTTGGTTATGGTAACTGTCAACGTGAAGTTGCTTGCACATTGTCCTGCTGTTGGAGTAAATACATAGTTGCCGTTGGCAGTATTGCTTATTGTTGCCGGTGACCAAGTTCCAGTGATTCCATTATCTGATGTAGTTGGCAAGGCCGGAACTGTTGCTCCGTTGCAATAGGTATTTGCCAAGGTAAACGTTGGCGTGGTATTGTTGGTTATGGTAACTGTCAACGTGAAGTTGCTTGCACATTGTCCTGCCGCTGGTGTGAAAACATAATTGCCGTTGGCAGTATTGTTTATGGTTGCTGGTGACCAAGTTCCAGTTATTCCATTATCTGATGTAGTTGGCAAGGCCGGAACGGCTGCTCCGTTGCAATAGGTATTTGCCAAGGTAAACGTTGGCGTAGTATTGTTGGTTATGGTAACTGTCAACGTGAAGTTGCTTGCACATTGTCCTGCCGCTGGTGTGAAAACATAATTGCCGTTGGCAGTATTGTTTATGGTTGCTGGTGACCAAGTTCCAGTGATTCCATTATCTGATGTAGTTGGCAAGGCCGGAACGGTTGCTCCGTTGCAATAGGTATTTGCCAAGGTAAACGTTGGTGTAATACTTGTACTGACCGTTACATTTAAAATGAAATTACTTGCACATTGCCCTGCAGTTGGTGTAAAGGTATAGTTCCCATTGCCAGTATTATTTATAGTGGCCGGCGACCAAGTTCCCGTGATTCCATTATCTGATGTAGTTGGTAAAGCTGGCGCGGTTCCACCGTTGCAAATTGTAGTTGGAAGCGTAAAAGTTGGTGTGATGCTTGTACCTACTGTAACGGTATGCGTGTATGTACTTGCACATTGTCCCGCTGTTGGGGTAAAGACATAAGTTCCATCCGCAATATTGCTTATTGCTGTTGGCGACCATGTTCCTGTGATACCATTATTCGATGTAGTTGGTAAAGCCGGAGCAGTTGCACCGCTGCAAAGCGTACTCGGCAAGGTGAATGTTGGAGCATTAGCACTCCCTATATTTATTATAACAGTATCAATTAGAGGATCACCACAGCTGTTGGTAACAGTTAAAGTAACGGTTATGTTGCCGGTTGCGCCTGCTGGAATGGTATAATTAGTTGAAAGATTTGTAGCGGCCGAGAATGTACCGCTTGGTGCACTCCACTGTACCGTCTGCTCACCTTCGGCTGTACCTAATAAACTGATGGTCGTTCCTGGGCAAGAACTTGCTGGAGCTGTTCCTGCATCTACAGAAAATGGAAGAACTGGAGCAGAGCAGCCGTAATTTACATAAGTTGGGGTTCCTGATGGGGTAAAAAGAATTGTGTCTCCAATGGCATCGGATAATAGAGTTTTATTATAAGTTACAGTATCACTACATCCTGCCCCACCAAAATTCATTGAAAAAGTTCGCATTATTGCACCACTAGTACCATAATTGGTAAAATGTCCTTGACCTGTTGATGGGTTATTTTGAAATATAATGTAGGTATCCTCAGCCAATGCTCCAAATGAATTGGAATTGGTATCCATTAAATGACTAGTTACTAAAATAACAGGAGCATTTGCAGGAAGAACTCCTCCAGTTGGCTCAATCAAATCCCCACAACCACCAGCAGTATCTATATTTGCATTTAGAATAGCAACTTTTGATGCGGTAACTGTATTTTGGATTAGTCCTTGCCAACTTTGAGCGACCCAATTTACACTTAAATTGCTAGTATTTAAATTTGTTGGTCCAACTCTAAAACGTACCATTTCATTGTATCCTTCTGTTTCAGGCACCGAAGTTGGTTTACAAGCAGTTGCTAAAATGCTTTCAATCTGAAAACATTGAGAAAAAGATTTCTGAGAAAAAGCAAACACAAAAAAGAATAAGAAAAGGGTAAGTGTATTTGAAACTATTTTTGTCATTTTCTAATGATATTTTATTGCACACAAAATGCCCGCGAAAATACTACTTATACTATTCTCGGGCTGTTTTTTCAGTTTTACTAAAAAGTTAATTAACACGATTACAAATCTATTCAAGACGATAGATTCGGAGGATATGCTTTAGAAGAAGCTTGGTCGAATTTCGTTTTGAACATGCAAATATATAAGGAATACTGTAACGCTGTGAAAAATGTGAATAAAAAACAGCTATTTTTAATTAATCCTACATATTTTTAGTGCTTTTTTTTAACGTTAATGCATTTAGAATCCCTGCGGTGCTTGCAGTATTGTTGAAGTAAACAAATGTTTTTTGGAATTTATTGTTAGAAAAAAGAAAATCAGCGAGTTGCTTCAACTCTTGATCATTGTAGGAAGAATAAAACAATTTTGGAATACCGTGAAAACGGAAATACCCAATTTCAGTTGTTTGGACAGCATCGGTGGGTAGATTTGGATGGCTGACGCTGCAAAAAGTGATGTTTTTTTCTGTGAGAACTTTATACACTTCTTCGTTCCACCAGCTTTTATGGCGAAACTCTATTACATTTTTAAAATTTGCATCTAATGATTCTACGATTTGAGTAAGGAGTTCCGTTGTATAACGAAAACTCGGTGGCAACTGAAAGAGAATGCATCCCAATTTTTCTCTGAAACCTTCTTTGCAAACTTGGTAGAAGTCATCAATTTCTTGCTGGCAATCAGTGAACTTTTTTAGGTGTGTAATGATTCGAGGAGCTTTGACCGAAAATAAAAAATCTTCTGGGCTTTTGTCATACCATTCTTGAAGACTTTCAACAGTGGGAAATTTATAGAAGGTTGCATTGAGCTCGTAGGTGTCAAAATGCTCGCAATAGTAGATGAACCATTCCTTACGCGTCAGGTATTTTGGATAGAAAACACCTTTCCAATATCCGTTATAGTAACTCGAACAACCAATTTGAATATTTTCCTTTTTCATGTGTGTAGTACTTGACAATTTTCGCAAAAAAAGCTTCTTCTTTTCTTGACCCCGGTTTGTTTTTTAATCATGGGCAGATCGCAACGGGTACATTCTTTTTTGGTGTGCGCCAGCCAATGCTTCTTTAACTCAAATTTCATTTTCCATTTCAAGAAATCGAAACTATAATTCTGTGCTTCTTTGATGATTTCATTGATTTTTGCTGTTGGAATTTCTCCCGTCAAGGATTCCGGATGAATTTTGACACGATATAGAACTTCATTCTTGATGATGTTGCCCACACCAGAAAAGATATCCTGCTCCAGAAGTGTATCACAAATCATTTTAGTTGGAATTTCCTTGAGCTTGGCTTTGGCTTTCTTTGGCGACCATTCTTCGTTCATGACATCCGAAGTCCAATCATAATGCGAATTGACATCGCCTTCGAGGATTTTTACAGAGCAGGCATAGAAATTTATTTCGCCGTTAATAAACGTAAGGTTCAATCGAATTGGGGTATCTTTTTTTTCGTTGATGCCGTACGTTCCAAATAACAGGAAATGAATTTTGACAGTGAAATCTTTAAAACAAATAAGAAAATGCTTGCCCCAACTTTTGAAGGCAATTACCTTTTTGCTTTCGAGTCGGCTTAAATCTATAGACGTATTTCCTTCTACCGAAAGCACTTTTCTTCCTGCGAATTGCTGTACTTCCTCTTTTAAGATGATGATACTTGGTCCTTCGGGCATAGTATTGAGGTTTGTTCAAAATTGATAAAAAAACAAACAACTTTCTTATGCGATTGCAATTATATTTTTTAAAATTTAGACATAAAAAAACCTCCGATGCGCTCGGAGGTTTTAGGAAAGACAAATGCTTTTTTTATAATTTCATTCTGTTGTCTTCAGAATTAGTATCGATCAATTTGTTGTAAGGATCAACGCCTACTTCAATTGGTTTTTTATCCACGATGATCGTCAACCTGTTGTTGATTCTATCAATCTTATATTTTTTGTTGTAGAGTTCGTTTTCCAATTCGAAATCACCTTTCTTGATTTTTTCGCCGAAGATGCCCACTTCAATAAAATCATTCAACGGATAAGACTCGATGGTTGTTTTTCCTTTCTTGTAGGTCAGCGTTTTTCCGTTTTTGTCTTTAAATGATTTCTTTCCTTTATCAGACGAACGGTATTTAGACACCACAAAATCGATATCAACTTGGTATTTCCCGTCAGCCAATTTCTTAGAGGTTACCTTCTCTACTTTATTATCGTAAAGCGTGATGGTTTCGAACATATCTTCAATCAAATATTGAAATTCTGGAGGAGTTGCTTTGCGAATGTGGTTTACAAATTCAATCGAATTCGTGTAAGGTGCTTCTTGGAACGCCACCTCTTTCACATAACCTTTCAAAATGTTGTTGAAATTTTTCTCACCCAAATAATCGCTCATGGCATACAATACCAACGATCCTTTTTGATAGTGGATGTACTGTTGGTTTTCGTTATACATCAACGGGTTTTCATGTTTCCACTCGAATGTTCTTCCTTGCAAATAACCGTCAAGCGCATCTTTCAAGAAACGACGCATTTGTGCTTTTCCGTATTTGTGCTCCAATACTTTCAATGAGCTGTATTCAGAAAGCGATTCCGACATCAAGGTGGCTCCTTTTACATTTGCTCCAATCACCTGATGGGCCCACCACTGATGGGCAACTTCGTGCGAAATTACAGAAAAGGCATAATCTACACCATTCGGATCTTCCTCATCAACTTGTGCGATGAAACCAATGGCTTCAGAAAACGGAATGGTGTTTGCAAACGACTGTGCAAAAGTACCCATCGTTCGAGGGAACTCAATGATTCGGACTTGCTTGTGCTGATAAGGACTGAAATTTTCTGAATAATAGGCCACCGAACGTTTCATACCGTCCATCATCCTGTCAAGATTGTATTCGTGTCCTTTTTGGTAATAAATTTCAAGATTGATGCCGTTCCATTTTTCTTTTTTCACCTCATAACGAGCCGAATTGAAAGCATAGAAATTCAGCATTTTCTGGTCCATCTTGTAATGGAAATAACGGCGTCCGTTTTCTTTCCACTCCTTTTGAAGGTATCCCGGAGCGATTGCAATCTGGTCTTCGGAAGTACTTACAGTGGTTTCAAACGTAATCCAATCGGCTTCGTTAGAAATGTAAGTGTTGGCTCTTGCATGCATATCATCCGCAGCCGCCATTCTTTCTTTTGCAGGCAATTTGTATTTCTTACGGATATCATTGTCGGCTATCTCTCCAGAATCTGAATATCCAAAAGAAGGGAACATGCTGTTGTTCAAGAACGTTCCGTTTTCTATTACCGGAGAAAGGTCTGATAAAAACGTATTTGGAAGGTTTTTAACTTCAAAATTTACCAGAAGTGAATCGCCTGGAAGCAATGCTTTTTCTAATTTATAGATGTCAAAATCCATTATCGTATCCTTGGAAACCAATTTATTGTTGGCTCCAAAGCTGATTGATTTTAAATTATCGCCGTAATTGATAAACAGCGAATCGATATTCTTTTCGGTTTTGTTTACCATTACATACTTCACTTTTGCATGATAATTACGCTCTTCCGGAAAGATGCTCATATCGACTTTTACATCTACAATTCGAGGTTGCGGATAGCTTTCGAACTTTTTGTATTTCTTTTCATAATCCACTTGCTGCAACTCTAATTCCTGTGAAGAATAATACGGCTGGTCTACAGTATCGTTACGATAGATAGCAGTTCCCAATCCTAAAAAGGAAAGCAATGCGATTATTGAAGGAACCATGATTGAAGCCCTCATTCTTCTTCCGGCAATTTTTAGACGCTCTTTTACTCCAGACAAGATTCCTCTTCTGAAGAATAAAAGGGTGATACCGTATAGGAATGCTACAAAGAACAACCAATATAGTTTGTAGATAAAATAACTTCTAACGGTTCCGTATCCGTTCATGTCCGAATAGCTGAAACCGGTATCCGAATTGAATGTGAAAATCGGATGTTCTACTCCCAATGCAGTAACGGCTGGCAACGCCAATAAAAGCACCAAGATTACAAAGAAACCAACCAGATAATTCTTGAAGAACGACTGGATAAACAGTGAAAATACGATCAAGATTACAAATTCAATCAATCTGAAGCCGAACATTTCTGTCAGGTATTGTCCTATCTCGAAATTGAAATAACCATAATACACCTGAACTAACATACAAGAGATAATCCCTAGGAAGAGGATTACGATGGTCATTCTTAGCAACGCTAAAAATTTAGAGAAAAGCAAGGTCCAGTTCGGGATTGGTGTAGAATCAACCAGATTGCTCATTCGGCTGTTGGAAGCCAATTGAATCAAATATCCAGAGAACAAGAAGATTAAAATCCTGATAAAGAAGCCGAATGTTCCGCCTAATAAATCAATTACTTTCCAAGTTACAGGATAGGTTCTAGTTCCGTACAATTCCTGTCCGAGTGTAAATCCAGAGATGACTACAAACAGTACCAAAATTGCCGCAATGGTTACAAATATCCAGTTTCGGGTAATCAATCTAAACTCAAAACTCGAGATGCTCCAAGCCGTTTTTAAGTTTTGCAGGAACGAATAATCGTAGTTTACCTTCGGCAAATTGATGCGGATGATACTTCCGAAATTGTTCTTCGTGATGCGTTCAGCTTTCTTTTTTCTGCCTAAAGTCAGAGGAGAATGTGTAAACGAAAACGCAAAATATAAAGCCGTAAACACCAATACTCCAACTCCCATCCAGATAAGGCGGTTGTAAACAATTACCTCATCAAAAGGAATATCTCTAACATTTTGTTCTTCGATGGTCCAATATTTCGTTACATACGTCAAGGCTTCCAAACCGTAAGGTTCTATCAAGGCTACGGCATATTTGTTTTCCATATTATTGGTAATATTACCCAATAGAGCCTGCAACACAAACAATACGATCACGAATATAAAACCGATATATACATTTCGGCTCATCGTAACCAACGCAAAAATGATGGTTCCGATAAAGAAAATATTCGGAATAACGAAGATTACATAGGCTTGAAAATAGGCCCAGATGTTTATAGGTCCAAGCAAATCTGGATTGGCAAAAGGCAACACTGTTGCGATCAAAAATGCCAAACCAACCGAAAACGTGATGATGATGGTAATGAAGAATCCGCTTAGAAACTTACCCGCCAAATAATCAAACTTGTTGAAAGGATAGGAATATAAAATAGTATGGGTGTTGTATTTAAAATCCCTGTAAACCGTAGCTCCAATCACGGTCGGGATGATAAAATAGACCAATTGGGAGAGGCCACTCAAAATACCATTGATAGCCATCGGGGAATTCATTATGGTATTCGAAGTCGTGGTTGCACCCGCAAAATCAAAATATCCTAATGGTTGTGCCATTCCGAAAAACGAAATCACAAAGAACAAAGCAAAGTACAAATAAAAAGATGCGTTCTTGAACCACCTTTTAAACTCAAATGAAAATATAGCTCCTAACATTATACAGTCTCTTTTTTAAGTGCTACAAAATATACGTCTTCCAATTGAGGCTTGGCCTGAACGAACGTTTCATTCGGTTGAAAATCGCTGTAAACGCGGATATTCAACGTATTGTCTTGATTGTAGTTCGAAGAAATAATGTTGTAATTGGTTGAAAATGCTTCAAACTCTTCACGCTCGATGATGCGCATCCACATTTTGCCTTCAAGCTCTTTTTCGGCATCGTTTGGCGTACCGCGGTATAGGATTTGCCCTCCGTTTAATATCGCCAATTCATGGCAAAGTTCTTTAACATCGTCCACAATATGCGTAGAAAAGATAACCGTATGATTGGTTCCGATTTCTCTCAATACATTCAAGAAACGATGACGTTCTGCTGGGTCAAGACCGGCTGTCGGCTCATCTACAATGATCAGTTTCGGATTGTTTAAAAGCAATTGTGCGATTCCGAAACGCTGTTTCATACCGCCTGAATAACCACTTACGCTTTTATGACGAACATCCCATAAATTGGTTACTTCCAAAACTTCCTTGATGATTTTTTTTCTATCCGAAGCAGATGAGATTCCTTTCAGCTTTGCAAAATATTCCAATAATTTTTCCGCCGACATATTTGGATATACTCCAAATTCCTGTGGCAAGTAACCTAAAATCTTACGCAAAGACATATTGTCTTCCAAAACATTGATGTCGTCAAACATGATAGAACCTGAGTCTGGTTTTTGCAGTGTGGCAATCGTTCTCATCAGGGAAGATTTACCAGCACCGTTAGGTCCCAACAGTCCAAACATACCCGAACCAATTTCTAAATTCAGATTATCCAAGGCTTTTACTCCGTTTTTATACGTCTTGCTTAAGTTGTTAATTTTAAGTTTCATAATTGGTTTATTTTTAATTGATTTAAATTATAAGTAGAATCACAAGCCTTTTTGTTACACGTTTTTAACATTTTTTTTAATACCAAATAACCTCAGCAACTTTGTACCTTTGCAACTTTGATACTAAAAACATGATAGAAGATAAAACTCCTCAAAGAACCAGTCTCTCGCAATTGGGCGAATTCGGATTAATTGACCACCTGACTAAGAATTTCGAAATCAACCAGCCTTCTACCTTAAAGGGTATTGGAGACGACGCCGCTGTTTTGGATTTTAAAGATAAGAAAATTGTAGTTTCAACCGACTTATTAATTGAGGGTGTACATTTTGATCTGGCTTATATGCCTTTGAAACACTTGGGCTACAAAGCCGTTGTAGTCAATGTTTCAGACATCTGTGCAATGAACGCCAAGCCAACTCAAATCACGGTTTCTGTAGCGGTTTCCAATCGTTTTCCTTTGGAAGCCTTGGATGAATTGTTTGCCGGAATCACACTTGCCTCAAAGGAATACAATGTAGATGTTATTGGTGGCGACACCACTTCTTCACAAAAAGGACTCATCATCAGCATCACTGCTTTGGGCGAAGCCGATGCTGAAGAAATTGTGTACCGTGATGGTGCAACTCAAACCGATTTATTGGTGGTAACGGGTGATATCGGTTCTGCCTATATGGGATTGCAGGTGTTGGAAAGAGAGAAACAGGTATTTTTGGTTAACCCAAATTCGCAACCCGATTTGGATGCCTACACCTATTTGATCGAAAGACAATTAAGACCCGAAGCACGAAAAGACGTTCGGACATTGCTTCATGCCTTGGAAATAAAACCCACTTCTATGATCGATATTTCCGATGGATTGTCATCAGAAATCATTCACTTGTGTAAAAAATCAAAGGTTGGCTGTAATCTATACGAAGACAAACTGCCGATTGACCCTCAATTGATCAATGTTTGCGAAGAATTCAACATCGACAGCACAACCGTTGCCATCAATGGTGGTGAAGATTATGAATTACTTTTCACCATCAAGATGGAGGATTTCGACAAGATAAAAGGGAACCCGAATTTTACGATAATTGGCCACATGACCCAGGAAAGCGAAGGAATCCATCTCATTACGAGAGCAGATACAAAAATAGAATTAAGAGCACGAGGATGGAATGCTTTGAGTGAAGATTAATCACTCAAAGCATTCCGTTTTGTTTACTGGTTTTGGTCGTCAATCATTTTGATAACCGTTTCACTGAGATAGTTTTCTCCAGAAAGCACTTTTTCGAAGGCAAAAATAAGCTCTTCAAACGTCAAATCGTTTTTTACTACCAATCCTTCTGGTTTGATAGTATCAAAAAAGTATTTGAACTTTAATTTCTCAGTGTGCATTGTCAAGAGGAAAATCTTGCACTTGGGCATTTTTTTTCTGATGAGCAATGCTAAATCAACTCCAGATTCAATATTTTCTTCCGGATAGGGCGGAATACTGATATCAAGAAAGGCTACGTCAAAATCGATAGGACTGCTTGTGATTACATTGTATCCGGTTTCTCCATTGACGGCATCGGTTGTAATGATCTCGTACTCCTCCTTTTTAAATCCATTCAGCGTATTCTTATAAGCCTGCAGGATAAAAGGGTGGTCGTCGACCATCAATAATTGAATAATTTGTTTCATTAGGGGTTATGATTTGTTTGGGGTTTTCTACAAGGGTAATTCAAATAATAACTTTGCTCCTTTTCCTATTTCGGATTTCACCGTCATTGTCCCTCCAGAATTTGTAATCCTGGTATTCATATTGCTGAGACCGATTCCTTTTTTCTTTTTCAGATAATTGAAACCAATACCGTCGTCCTGAACATCGAGTTGGATACTTGAATTATTTTGTGCGAATGTAACAAAAACATTTTGTGCATCTGCGTATTTATTGATGTTTTGAAAGGCTTCCTGCAAAATTCTATACAAATTAATCTTTGCCATGTTATCGATTCCATTCCAATCGATAAGGGGGTCCATGGTAAAATGAATCTTTGCCTTGCAAACAGTGCTCTGATTTTCAATGAAATTGGAAACCATTAAAACAAAGTTATTAAAAATTGCGGTCTTTTCTGAATTAAGGTCATGCGAAATTTCGCGTATCTCCTGTTCAATGATTTTTAATTCTTCAATATACGATTTTCTGGATTCAATAGCATCATCATCCTTGTTACTGTTCAGTGTGCCCAGATTGAGCCGGGTTCCAAAAAGCTTGCCTAGAATTCCATCGTGAAGGTCTTGCGCAATTCGCTTTTTCTCCAACTGTCGGACTTCCTCAATCTTATCCTGTTGGCCCAACATCAGCTGGTAGATTTCCTCATTGGCCTTTTGCTGTTCTTGCAGCAATTTCAGCTCCCTGTTTTTTGCCGCCTGAAAACGGATCACATACGCCAAAACGCCCAATAATATAATCGTCAACCCTGTGTATATTAGGGTTTTTCGCTGTTCTACTAGCCTGTCTTTTTCAAGTACAAGTTCTTCGGTTTCATATTCTATGCGCGAAAATTTGTTCTTTATTTTTCTTTCCGCCAATTGCAGACTATCGTTTATCTTATAATATTCCGCTGAATATTCTAATGCTTTTTTGGGTTCAACGTTTGATAGTTGTTTCAATGTAAATAAGACATCCCTTACCTCACGATTTTCTTTTGCTACGGTATAGGATTTTTTAGCATATTGAACCGCTTTTACAGTATCTCTTTTACTCGCATAATATTCCGAAAGATGTATATTACTTGCAATAATACCTGAAACGATATGCAAACTATCTCTAATCTTTAATGCTTCAAAAAACAGTCCTGGCAAATTATTATAGTTTTTTAATTTAAACTCCGAATAACCAATATTATCCTTCGTCATTGCATAAATATTGGGTCTGTCTTTTAAAAGATCTTTTTGAACAACAGCTTTATTAAAAAAGCTCAAGGCCTTTTCATAATTCTCCTGATTTCTATAAAGAACCCCCATATTGTTTAATGTTATCGCTTTTAATTGATACTCCTGTGCTAATTCCTTTCTATTGGCAATTTCCAAAGCTTTTTCATAATATGATTTCGATAGTTTATACTCATCTAATTCTCCATAAACTATTCCAAGCAGATTATTAGCTTCATATCGAAGTTCATAATTATTAGTAACTCTCAATTTTTTCAACATTGTTAATACTGTCCTTTCACATCCAAGAAGATCACTCTCATTATGTTGCAAAATAGCTTTATTCAGAAGTGTTTTTGCAACATTAACATTATCGTTTAGAGCAGTATATAACTTTTCCAGTTTATAATTATAGATATAACTACTATCTGAAAGATTCTTTGATATATAATAATCTGACATATAGGAATAGGCTTTGATGAGACTCATCGTATCCTTTGCTTTTGAAGACTTTTCAACAATTAACAAAGCAATGTTCCTATAATCTTCCAAAGCATTCATATTATAATATCGATTGGCAACCTTGAAATAGTTGACACGATTCATAGAGTCATTCTTTTCTTTAGAAATTAAACCAATTGCTTTTTGGGTATAGACCTTTCTAGTATTGTACGACAATGAGTCAGAATTGGCTTTTTCTAAAAAATAGGCCAAACTGTCATTCCTTGTATATTCATAAGTATTGCCTTTATTGGTTTTTTTACACCCAATGAAAGATAGGAAGAAGAAGATTAATAGTAGTTTTTTATTCAAAATCAATTCTAGTTAAAATCAAAAATAGTAAAACTATTTCATACAAAAAAAGGCTACCTTAAAGATAGCCTTTCACGAAATTATATTAAGAATTAATCTTGTTTCTTGTTTCCGCCTCCGATAGGTTGAGTTGTTGAACCTGTACCTGTACCTGCAGTATTACCATTACCACCATTATTCAAAGATGCCAATAATGTAGAGTTTGACTCATTTCTATTTTTCTTTACTTCATTAGTATTGTAAGAAGATAAACCTAAGATTGATAATACAAATATTGCTACGATTGCGATTACTTTTTTCATAATGTTTTTACTTTTGTGGGGTTATTTTTTATATTTTTTATTTCTTTTTGAAATGATTGTTTCATTTTGATAGTGTAAAAGTATAGTAGCCCAAACTGATATTCAAACATTTGAAGATGCATTATGTAAATGTACCTCATTGGTGAGTGGATGGGGCGGTTTGAGGGGTGGTTGATTTTAGAGAAAATCGATAAAAATTGCTTTTTATCAACGAAAGGAAAACCCTGTAATGGTTTTAATAAAAAAGAGGAACTAATTGGTTCCTCTTTTTATGCCTATTTCAAAAATCATCAGTTAATATAAAAAATTACACAAACTGTCTTCCGTTTTGACAATACTTAATTTTTCTATTTTGTTTAAAAGACCGTTTTTGTATCTTCTAGTCAACGCTATTTTGTCTTTATAAAGGCTAAAATAGTTTCCATCAGCAATTATATTCATTTCTTTATCTACTAATTTTCTTTTCGAAAGAATATCTGATAAAAATTCTAAAACTAATTCATCTTTTTCTTCAGTAAACTCTTTTGGAATAACTAGATAATAAATTGAAGCAATCTGTTTATTCTCTTTAGTACAAGTTTTTATTCTTTTCAGAATTTCATCAGGACTTTTAGATTCAAAAATTACCACATTAAAGTTATTGCTACTTGCTTTCGAATTTATAAAATTAAAAAGCACCTTTTCTTCTTTATAAGAAAAAAAATCTTTGTTTGTTTGTTGTGCATTTGCATATGCACAAAAAATAAAAATAATAAAGCATCTTAGTATGTTTCTCATAATAATGTTTTAAGGTAATTCCCGAAAAAATATTTCACTAACTCCACCAGTTGCATTAAAATAGCAATCGTTATCACAAATATCAGAAAAAAACAAATCAGCATGACCTGAAGCATTAAAGCCTGCCAAACTCGGGTCATTAGGAATCATTATATAAATACCTTCCTTACCCCTCAAAGAATTTATAAAATTCTCTCCGCGAGTACCACCTTGACTACCCGTTAAATGATTACTACCTGTTGGTGTCCCAAAAGTAATTTTCATCCAATGTAATAAATTTTTTGCAACTAAAAAATAATTTTTATTGTCTGCGCCTTTCACTGTAACACCTGGAATATTTGGAATATTAATACCACAATTATTTAGAGCTCGTGAAACCCTTAATGCACAAGTATTTCGAGCACCTTGATTATATTTTGTTAAAACCGCACCCCCTACAACAGTATACATTTTTTGAGGGGTATCAAAATTAATATCAAACACGGATGGATAAGCTAAAATAAAGTTATCAAAAGAAGGTAGAGCTTGAGGTGGAAAATTTAAACTACTTAAATTTGAACTACTAGTATCCTCTAAATCTGCTTTTTGAGACATAAACCAATTCTTAAACTGCCCAATTGTGACAGCAGGATTCGTCCTTAAATAATCTATTCCCCATTTCACAAAAGCCATATTTGAGGCTGTATAACCATTTGTTACTAACCAATTTGTCAAAATTTGTTTTGAGGTTCCATTATCACGGTTGTTCCACCAAGTTCTTTGATCGGGTGATAAAGAATTTACAAATGCAAGCGCTGCTGAACCACCGCCACTTCCTCCACCTAAATTAGGTCCTGTAGAAACCGAACCTCCACCAGAACTAGAGCCTCCACCAGAATCTCCGCCAGAACCAGATCCACTTCCCGACCCTGATCCACTTCCCGACCCTGACCCACTACCTGATCCAGATCCAGAACCTCCACCTTCATTTTCACAAGGTCTCATTAATACCGTAACAACTAAACTCCATTCACTAGCTTCGAAAAAACATTTTCTCGGTGTTGAACCAGAATGTTCTCCTGAAGGGCAATCATATCGATAAGTAAAACCTCCAATGCAATCGCCTCCTCTACCCATTAAGCTACTATCAATTCTAGTTTTAGTGATTTCTACTGGCACTGTAACAACTTGATTATTTTCTACCTGTTGCTTCCACGACTGTAGGTCATCCGACTCATAAGTAAGAGTGAAATATGCATAACCATCATTTGTTTCATCAATTATCAAATTGGTCATTCTTGTTGGACTCTCCGTAATTGACAAGGCAAAAGAATATGTTTTTGTTCCGTCTAGTTCCTCAACTACAATAACATTTTCAGGAACAATACTATCTAAAAGGCTCATTGATGAATTGCGTCCCATCAATAATTTTTGCGAATTGATAAATTCGTTTATATCGGGAAGATCTTTCAAGCTAACCTTATTTGCAATACTCTCTTCCTGTTCATGTGAGGCATGTTCCTCTTCACAACTGACAAACAAGACTGTAATTAGACAAACCAAAAAATTTAAAAAGTGTTTTTTCATAATAACTTAATTTTAATTGTTTTACATTGTATCAAATAACTCCAGCGTAATTTGATGTTGGCAAAACTATCATTATGAAAAAGAATACAATTACGGTTTTTCCGCAAAAATTGTTAAACTATATAAAGCCCAATTTCTTGGATTCTCTCACAATGTCTTCGTCGGTACCTTTGGCTATGCACAGATAATCCTTTATCTGTACTTTCCTTTTCTCGACAGAACTTTTGGAAAGATGCAGCTCATCGGCAATACTCGCCGTCCTAAGCCCTTGCGACAAGAGAATAATGATTTGTCTGTTCAGGTCGTCTAAAAACCGTTCCTTGGAAAGCAACTCATTGATGCCCTCCTTTACCGTATGGGTATAATAGGTTGCCCCGTCAACTATCCTCTCAAAAGCAAGCAATAACTCATCCGCACTGAAATCGCTCTTTACCAAGAGTCCCTGCGGATTTATTTTTTTAACAATATTATAAAGGAGGAAAGCCTCGGCATGAGACGTAAGGAAAACAATCTTGGTGGCAGGCCAATGTCTCCTTACCAATAACGCTATATCTTCACCTGATTTTAATTTTTTTTCAGGAAAAGCAGGAAGGCTCCTATCGATAAACACCATATCGTATTCAGAATCTTTAGCTATCGTTATAATCCCATACGCCGATTCACAATTGTAGGCAACCGTAGTCACGATCTCAGCCCCAAGTGTATTGTATGACAGGATGGTCTTATAGCCTTCAATTTGTGAAGGATGATCGTCAATCATCAGTATTTTTATTGGCATATAATAGTTTTTGGTCCAAGTGAAAGTATAAAACTAAATGGGAATTATCAAATTTATTTTGGTACCCCCGCCTTCTTTTGAGCTGATGCTTATTTTTCCACCCATATCCTTCGCCCTTTCTTCCATATTCTTCAATCCAAGACCTTTCTTTATTTTCTGGGCGTCAAAACCTATCCCGTCGTCTTCAATGGCCAACTCAATAGTACCAGCAGTTTTGTACACTTTTAAGACAACACTCTTTGCTTGGGCATATTTATAAATATTCTGCAACGCCTCCTGCAAAATCCTATAGGTGTTTATTTTGGCATTGCCATCAAGCAATTCCCACTCTATTGTTTCATCCATCTCCAAGGTAAAGTGCAAACCAGAATGTTCCTCCATACTGCCAAAGAGGTTTTTTACAATCATGACAAACCCTATGGTATCCGAAAAGACGTTCTTTTCAAGGTCATAGGCAATGGTCTTGATCTCCTTTTCAACCTTTTGGATTTCACTTATATGTTCCAGGCATTTGGCTATCGTTTCGCTATCCGTTCTTTTGCTCAGGATAAAGAGATTCAGCCTGATGCCGGACAACCGTCCCATTACACCATCATGCAATTCCCTAGAAATCCTTTTCTTTTCCAGTTGCTTGCCTTCCTCTATTTTCTGATGCTGGCCCAATAGTAACTGATAGATCTCTTCATTGGCTGTTTTTTGCTGTTGCAGGTAGTGCAACTCCTTGTTCTTGGTAATTTGATAACGGATGATAAAAACAGTAATTGCCAATAGAAGGATACCAATGGAAATATAGATAAGGACTCTTTTATGTTCCGTCAATTTATCCTTCTCCAAGGCAAGTTCTTCGGTTTCGTATTCTATACGTGAAAATTTATTCTTTATTCTTCTTTCCACCAATTTCAGACTATCATCCAGTTTATGATATTCAACCGAATACTGAAGTGCTTTTTTCGGTTCAACATTTGACAACTGCTTCAATACGGACATTACTTCCCGCATTTCTTTATTCTCACTGGCAACATCATAAGCCCTCTTTGCATAGCTTATGGCTTTCAATGTATCTTTTTTAAAAGCATAGTATTCCGAAAGATGAATATTATTTATAATTATTCCTGGAACAATATTCAAACTATCCCTGATTTTTAATGATTCGAAAAACAAACTCGGTAACCGTTTATGATTTCCTGATTTAAACTCTGAATAAGCAATATTATCTTTTATCATCGCAAAAATAATTGGTCTATTTACAAAAAGACTATCTTCATTAAGAGCCTCGTTAAAAACTTTCAAAGCCTCATCATCTTTATTTAATTTTCTATAAAGGACTCCTAAATTATTCAAAGTTGTTGCTTTATTTTGGTATTCGTGAGGTATTTCCTTTCTTGTCGCAAGTTCTAAAGCCAATTTGTAATAATGCTCAGACAGTTGGTATTCCATTAATTCTCCATAAACAATTCCTAAAAAATTATATGCTTCATATCGTAGTTCATAATTATCTTCAAATCTTAATTTTTTCAACATTGCTAAGACAGTTCTTTCACAACCTAAATAGTCACATTGACTATGCTGTAATAGAGTTTTACCTAAAAGGATTCTCGAAGCATTGATATCATCCTTTAGATATACATATAGCTTTTCAAGTTCATATACATATATATAAGTGCTATCATAATTTTTTTTATCCACATAATAATCAACCATATACCTATAAGATTTTATCAGCGATGTTGTATCTTTAGACTTAATTGAATTTTCAATAAGAAATAAAGTAATGCCCTTATAATCCTCCAAAGCCTTAGCATTAAGATTCCTCATATTATAGTACCTATTCGCAACCTTAAAATAATTCACACGGTTCATCGAATCATTCTTATCTTTTGAAATAATGGCAATTGCTTTCTGGGTATACATTTGCCTTTCTGCATAGGGAACGCTATCATTGTTAGCCTTTTCAAAAAAATAGGCGAGGCTATCGTTTTTTGGAGCAACAACGGTTGTATCCACTCGCCTGTCGCAAGCCAACATCAAGAAAACAAAAACAAAGAGGATATAAAGATTTTTCAAAAGAGCCTGTTTTACTAAAAGTGGTAAAACTACAGCTTTTGGCAAATTGGACGGTGCGGTTTTTCCGTAACAAACGTTAAAATTTAAAAGCCAATATTGCTAAAAATTCAATATCGATTTTAAGTTAGATACTACTTTACTATATGTGTTTCCATAGTAAGTCCATAGTGAGTCCATAGTAAATCCATAAAAAATAATATTTTTTATAGACTTACCATATATAAATGTTAGATTGATTTCGAATTTATCTATAGGAATCCTCTAAAGAACTTCATTAGATCAATATCCGTTGATTTGATATAGGAGCATAAAATAGTCTTCCTATCAGGATAGCTTTTAAAGCTTGCTTTCTGCAGAAAATGGAAAAATAGGATTGTTGGGAAATGGGTTACAGCTCCTTACCGTCGTTATTAGCAATCAGGCTAATAATCAAATCGACGTTCTTCTTATAAGATTTAGAGAAAGGCAATTGGATCTTGCTGTTCTTGATGTAGACTACATTATTCCCCAAATGAATTCTCGAAACATAACTCATATTGATAATGTAGCTGTTGTGTATCCTCACAAATTGAGGAGGAAGGGTATTCTCAAAATGCTTGAGGGTTTTGAAGGCCGTGATGGTATCCCCGTTGTTGATATACAGATCAGTTGAATTATTATCCGCTTGAAGGTAAACGATATCATCCGTGTCTACAAAACGGTAATCGCCGTAAGACTTGATGCAGATGGTTGTAGGAGTATCTTCAACATTTCTTTCAAACTTCATGATGGTCTTACGCAGTTCATGGATGTTGATGGGTTTCAACAGATAATCAAACACCTCATTTTTCAAAGCCTCATAAGCCAATTCCTTTCCCTTTGTAAGGACAATGATTCTTGGCATGTTCTTTACAAAGCGATGAAGCTCATTGATTAAAGCCAACGACAGACGGCTTTCCTTATTGACCGGATCAATCTCTAAAACAATCAGTTTTGGGTTATGCTCCAATACCAGATTGACCGCATCATCATAATTATCAGCAGTTCCCAACAGGAAATAGTTCGAAAAGCTGTCAAAGGCTGACTGCATTTTCAGAACACTTTCGTGGTCGTCGTCGATGATAATATAAGGATACTTCATGTAATCTGTTGGGGATAATTTTCTAACTTACTGAAAGTTATAGCCAGCAAAATTATAAATTTAATTTGAATATCCCTGTTTTTAGACCTAGAAAATGTTAATATCGCATAAAAACAAAAAAGCTTCCCGACGAATCAGAAAGCTTTTGTATTCTTTTCAAATGTATTTTTTTAGAACTTAAACCCTAGATTAAATCCTGCACTGAATTCAATTTTAGTGAACTCATCTGTCACTTCTTCACTAAAGTTTCTCCCAATATTGGCATACGGCCCCATCACAAAACGGTTGTTGAAACTCCATTTGTATCCGGCTCCAAGGCCAATGATAAAACTGTCCATGTCTATTTTTGGTGTATCAGATGTTGCTTGATAATCTCCAAAACGGAATTTGAGCAGTGGCGAAACAAGAAATCCCGAACCGTCGTCGCGTCTGGAAATATTATAATTGTAGGATAGTTGCATACTGTTGGTATTGAAATCCTCTACCTGCCTACCGATACTCATATTATAGGTATCGTTGATCAATACATCCAATGCCACCGACTGGTGTTTGTCGAGATAATACTCATATCCTACCTCGACCGAACCCAATGCAATTACATTAAAGATATTGAACCTTACTTCATGTTGTGGAAAATGACCGTCCTGTGCCTTTGCCATAAATGTTCCGGCAAGGAGCATCAGGCTTAAAATTGTTTTTTTCATAGCTTTAATTTTTGTTTTTAGTAATCGAAATATAACAAATATTATGCTAAAACAAATTAATTCCTGCCTTTTTCTTTATTGTAAAGCTTGTAAAGTGGTTCGCTTTGCCAAAATTCCTTTGTATCTACGTCCAAAATAGTTAACGGCCCTTTGAAGGCGGCACCCGTATCTACATTCCAAACATTGGCCATTTGTATGGGAGTTGTTTTCTCAATCTTCGTTACTGGTGTATGGCCTATAAAGATTTCCTTGTATAGTGTAAGGCGTTTTGGATACTGCAAATCTTTTGTACTCATTGATTTATCCAATGCCAAGGCGGTTTCCCAAAGCGTTCGTTCCCAATAAAACATCTTAGGGAAATATTCATACTCCACACCGTTTAAGTTTGTAAATCCGGCGTGTACAAAGAGTCGGTTTTTTTTATCAAGATGATAATTCTCTAGCGTTTCAAGGAAGGCAATGTGTTCGTCTATGTTTTCAGGCAAAACCGTTTTGTAGGCATTTACCGTTGCTTCTCCTCCGTGATGAAACCACATTTCGTTGTGGCTCTTTTCCTTGAACCATTTCAACAACAAATCGTCGTGGTTACCTCTTATAAAAACACAGTTGTGTGTCGATTTAAGTTGAATTAAAAAATCCAAAACCTGTGGCGATTGGCTCCAACCGTCTACATAATCACCTAGGAAAATCAGTTTGTCTTTTGGGGTTACTTGTGCTCTTTCGAGTATTTGCTGGAGGGCTTTTAGTCCGCCGTGTATGTCGCCTATTGCGAAAGTCCTCATCTGTTTTTTTTTGTAAAGTTACAAATTATCGCTCTTGCACAAATCCTAAATATTTCCCTAAAAAGATGATTTCTGCTATCCTGTTCTTCCTTTCCCTGAGCTTAAGAAGGTTTTCTTGTAACCAAGGGGCTATATCAGTATATAGAATGACACTATGCTTCTAGAGAATGAAACTTATATTCTAGAGAATGATGTTTTGATTCTAGAGAATGAAACTTTTACTATAGAGAATGAAATTACTATTCTAGAGAATGAAATAAGCTCTATAGAGAATGACATTTTAGTTCTAGAGAATGATACTACTATTCTAGAGAATGATTGGATTTAATAAAATATAGACTATCTTTATTTTAAAATTAAGTATCATGAAAAAGCATAAGCGCACTTCTGTAAAAGTTCCAAAGAGCAGTATTGTTCTAAATCTAGAACCAATCATGACGTTAAGAAACATTCCGCATCCCTCGGCCTTCCTGATCAAGCAGGGGCTTAACCGTGGTTCGGTTGGCAAGATGCTCAAAGGAGAAGCCGTTCAGTTGAATTTCCAACAGCTTACCACCCTTTGTTTTGCATTGAACTGCACCCCGAACGATTTGTTCTCGCTCAGAGAAATGAACCTTCCTGAACTGCATGCCCTGAAAGCACTGCCGGAATTTGTACCAAAAGCAAAGAAAACCTCGGTAACCGAATGGCTGGCGGGGAAAAGCGTAGCAGAAATCAAAGAGTTGATGCAGCAGTAAATACTGTTAAAAAGTAAGGATGCTTAATTGAGGTCGTACTTCATCTTCCTAAGAATCCGCATCGCTTCCTTAAAAGACAAATAGACTGTTGGATTCAGATGCTTTTTCAGCAAAGGCTTCGCATCGATAAGTTTTTGCTTTGCATCCTCAAAGCCATTGAGGTAGCAGATCATAAAAGTGGAAGGCAGGTTTTCGAGGTCCTTGTTTTCCCTTTCGGAAAGAGGATAGCCTTTTTCAAGTTTTGATATAAGGGCCCGATTGGAATTATAGATATGAAACAGCATCTTTCTATTGAACTCTGGCGGCTGGAAAAGCATCTCGCTTTCCATCTTGTAATAGCCATTTTCGAAGAAACGGATGGTTACCTTTTCAAGCTCATAGAAACTGGTCTTGTCGTTGAGTCCCAATGAAACGTATTCTGTAATGGTAAAACTGTGTTCATCATATTCAATCGCAACTTCATCCAGGGCTGAATAAAAGAGCTTGATTTGTTCGTTGACAAGCTCAATATCTACACGCGAAAGATAGGTTTTGTCCTTGACTTTTTTAGGGATTCCTGCCCAGCATACGACAAAAAGTTCCTTGAAAACCTTGTATTTGGGCGACATGTCCTTGTGCCGGTTGTTCATAAAATCCATCACGCCGTCAAGCGTATAACCAATACTGTTTCGGGAACTGTTTTCAATACTGATGACCGTTTCGGTATTCTGATAATTCTTTTCAAACACACCATCTTCAAGAGGAACAGAATTGCTTCCCCTTCGTATAAAAACAGAGTTGACGGGTATGGTATGAATGCCTTTTTTGAAATAGGAAGCCTTGTTTTTCGGTTTGATGGTAACGAGGCCAACTACCTTATCCTTAGGCAAATTCGGAAACGGAACGTTTTCATATTGAATCTTGGGTGGGTTCTCCAAAAAGGCATTCACAAGATTCTGTATACGGCTGTCATCGAAGAAATCATCGCCAACGATTTCATTGTCCTGATCCTCTACACCTACTACGATATAGGAATTATTCGTAGGATTTGAGTTGGATAAGGCACAAATATGCTTTAAAAACTTGCCTTTACCCTCTCGGGTATGAAGGTTCAACTGGCGCTTCTTGTCATAAAAACTGCTCTCGTCGTTATGGGCGAGAAGGTTTTTGATGAGAAGGCGTTTGTTGATCATGTCAATTGCTTATTTTTTATTGCTATTGTTTATTCTTAGCAAACGTGATTTATTTATTCTGTATTGGAGGAATAGATTTAGTCATATTTCGAGCCTTTCTTGTCTGAGCTTTTTAGGAAATTCATAAACTTGGATATTTGATCGATTATCATATCTGCTTTCGCCACTAGTTCAAAATAGTTCTCTTTGCTGATATGATTCCGATCGAATGCCCTTTGCAATTGCGCTTTCGTTTCACAGCAGGAACCTCTCGAATAGCTAAGAAAACTGATAAATTCCTTATTTCCTCCACGACCAAATCCTTCGGCAATATTGTCCATCACCGATCCCGAAGAACCATTTATTTGTTCTCTTAATTTATAATCTTGTCCGAGTGAAGTGTTTTGAATCAAATACCAAATAGCATTGCTTTGTTCACGTGCCAATTGATAAATATTCATTTCTTCGAAGGAATTATAATGTGCTATATGGATTGTAATTAAATATTAAAAAGATCCAACCAATTACTTCAAGCAGGCTAATAATAAAAAATAGAAATAAAAAATATTCTAGATAATCCTATTCACTATGGTCGAGGAAGCCTGGGCCGTACTCATTACCATCAAATCGGCAATATTGACATGATAAGGTCGAGTCGTTACAAACACAATAATATCGGCAATATCTTCCGGCTGGAGCGGTTCGAAACCCTTGTAAACATTAGAAGCTCTTTCGGTATCGCCTTTAAAACGCACTTCTGAAAACTCCGTTTCTACCATTCCCGGATGGATGGCCCCAACACGGATTCCGTAAGGATTCAAATCCATTCGCATTCCTTGACTGATGGCATCAACGGCATGCTTCGTGCCACAATAGACGTTTCCATTTGGATAGACTTCCTTGGCCGCCGTTGAACCAATATTGATGATATGGCCTTTTCTGCTCTCGATCATCTTCGGGATAATGGCTTTGGAAACATACAACAACCCTTTTACATTGATGTCGATCATCGCATCCCAATCTTCTATATCACCGTTTTGAATTGGATCTAAACCGTGTGCATTCCCTGCATTGTTGATAAGGATGTCGATATCTGCAAAATTTTCAGGAAGCGAAGCAATGCTTTCTCGCACCGTCTTTTTGTTTCGGACATCAAACAATAATGTATGCACTTCCGTTCGCTGCGAAAGCTCGTCCTGAAGTTCCGCCAATCGGTCTTCCCTCCTGCCGCAGATAATGACTTTAAAATTATTTTTGGCGAAAGCCCTTGCCGTTGCCCTGCCTATTCCACTGGTTGCCCCGGTTATGAATACTGTTTTCATCGAATCTCTTTTAACTTCATATTTAATACTGGATACAGCTACTGATTACTTACTATTTCTTATGGAACAGGATTCCCCATACTTTCGGTCCAGATGGCAAACCAATCTTCCTTGTCCAAAACCAATTCTATTGCTTTGGTCATGTATTGGATTCTCGCCACATTTACCGTTCCGGCAACAGGAAGAATTTTAGCCGGATGCTGCATGATCCAGGCCAGCAAAATTACATCCGAACCTACATGGTATTTGTCAACCAAATTGGCCAACAGTTTTTTAAGGCGCCTGGTCTGACTCGTATCTTCCCTGAAAATAGTCCCTAGCGGATTCCATGCCATAGGCGTAATATTGTGAAGCTGCATATGGTCCAGACTTCCGTCAATCATGGCTTCGTATTTTGTGGCTGAGAATTGGATCTGATTAAAGTTTACTTCTGTTTTCGAACGAATCAAATCGGTTTGAGAAGGTGTAAAATTCGACAATCCGAAGTCGAGTATCTTTCCATGCTGTTTAAGCTTGGAAACCGCCTCGGCGATCTCATCGGGCTGCATCAAAGGACTCGGACGATGCAATAAAAGCGCATCCAGATAGTCTGTCTCCAAGTTTTTCAGGGAGTTCTCAACCGACCAGATGATGTATTCCTTCGAATAGTCATAATACTTGACTTTGTTGTCCCTGTTTTCGGTTACATGCTGGATCCCGCACTTGGAAATCAGCTGTATTTTTTTTCGGTCAATTTTGCTTTGCGTAAGCGCTTTTCCAAATTCAGATTCAGTTGTGTAGCCACCGTAAATATCGGCATGATCGAAAGTAGTGATTTTATTCTCCAGGCAGACGTGGATAAGGCTTGCCATTTCAGATGTAGAAAGGTTTTTATCCCATACTCCCCAGTTCATCGTACCGGCAATTATTGGCGAAAATAATGTTTTCATGATGCGTGTTTTTGAGTTCTTAAAAATATAAAAACAAAATCAAAACACGAAGTATAAGACCGCTTAATCACTATGAGAAAATAAAATCATTTAAAAGAAAATAATAACATACAATATATTAATATTTTCTTATATTTGTGTTCTAAATAATAAAACCTTTTTGCGCAAAAGATGGTTTAATCTAAAAATAAAATTTATGAACAACATAATATACAATACTGATGATGATTTTGACGAAGAGAGCGGAAGTGTTTTAAAACAGTCAAGATTCTTAAACTTTGAACAAATTTTTCAAAATTCCACCAATCCATTAGAAGAAACAATTAAAAGAAGCCGTTCTGGAAATTCTTTAGAGAATACTTCTCTTCCAAATCGTTTTGGAAAAGACAGTATTTTCTATCAAGCCAAGGAAGACTCCTTAAGGCACTTTTTAGAGAGCAGGAATCTCTATCAGCCGGCGAAAAGCAAATATGAGGGCATTGATTTAGAAAAAATTCTAATCAATATTACAGATTTCAACAACATTGACGACTTGCCTTATTTCTGCAAAAAAGGAAACCGTCTAAGAATCATTCAATACACTGCTGAAGAGCCTAATTCTCTTGATGAGTATTTAAAAAAGTACTTCACAATCAATTCAAAAAAAATATCGACTTATACCGATAATTTCATATGGTTCACAGAAGGAGAAGATTCCAATCTTATAACTTTTCATCTTTTTGCTTATGACAATCGTATTTCAGAAATTATTTGCACAATGGGGAGTGACATTTTTGATTGTCTAAAAAGCACCACCAATGTAAACTCTTCTGGTGGCTTCATAATCAGGAACAATAAGGATGAAAACATAGTAAACCCTGTATTGGATGATTTTAAAAAAGAGATTGCAAAGAGAGTAGAAAAGCTTTATTACAGCAATAATGCCATAGATTCGGATAAAAAATTCTATATAAGAACTGAAGAACTGATTGAAGCACTTGACAGGGAATTTCAGGCTGAAGGTGATTATCAAAGAACGATAGATTGGATTTTTGAAAAAATGGAAATCACCACATCCTTTAAAGATTTCGTAAACAAGCTCCACGACTACTCTAAAGACATTCAATCCTACAGACTTGGAGAAGAACGGTACTTGCCGTTCCATCCTAATTTTGATCCCATCTTTAATGATACGTTATTAAAAGCATTTGGCATAAATCCTAATATCAAGATAGAAGATTACTTCTTGGAATGGGATCAGGAAGATATTGAAAAATTTAAATTAGTAGAAAAAGAAGTCAATGTCGCCTATGGTTTCAATGCCTTTTTCTGCGGTTTATGGAATGCACTTGTTGACACTATCGATGGTTTTGTCTTAATGATTCCTGAACTGCATGAAATTTTTACCGACAGGGCTAAGTTCAAGTCTTTCTTGCATCTTATAAAAGAGCTATTCGAGCATATTAACGAATGGGAGGACAAGATTAACGAATGGGAATTAAAAAACAGCAGCTATTCAGTCTATCGGTATGAATATTTTCAAACTTATGGAACAATACTAATATTGTCATTATTCTTGCCATTACCAAAGCTAGCCAAAGGAGGAAAATCTGCGGAAGCTTTTACCTTTTTCGAAATAACAGTAAAAGCATTAACAGAGAGAGAAGTTATTCTACTGGCTTATAAATTAGGCTTGCGTATTGAAAAAACGGGCGAAAAATGGACACTCCTCTTTCAAGACATAGCCATTACTGCCGGAGCAAAGGAAAAAATTGCTTTAAGAGTTGAACAGATAACAAGCAAGGGATTAATTCCTATTGAAGAAGCCTTTGGCCTTGGAAGAGAGTCAACAAAATTGCTACAAAACTTAAAACTTCAGCTTAAAATTAATATTAAGACAATAGATATTGTTGAAACTGGTGGACAATTATTTTTCAGACTTGACCCACAAGATCTGAAAAAGCTTGTGGATTTTCTTAAACTCTCCAAGCCAGAACGAAGAATAAAAATCAAACAGGCTACACAAGATTTAAGATTGCACAGTAAGGCAAAGTACAACCCAGCCAATGCAAAGGCCAAAGGATTTGACATACCGAAAAGTAAAAACGGAATTTCAGCAGATTTTGCAAAAACGCCTTATCTTTATAACGAAAATAGCATTGTAAAGATTCGAATGACGGGCTCAAGAAGTAAGGATTTTGAAATTTGTTATAGTAAGATAGGAATTAATGATTTAAAAACGATTGAACAAATTGAAGAAAAATTTGTTTGGCATCATTTAGATGATTTGAACGAACTATTAGAATGTACTATGCAACTGGTTCTAAAAGAAGCCCATAAAGCTACCTATAGACATATTGGTTCTTGCGGTCAAATAGACAAAGTATTAACTATTAAATACAAACCTTAATAAAAAATGAAATTTAGAAATAGTAAACAGAAATTAACTAATGATGAATTATTAGTTTTTGAAAAGCAATTTAATTTAAATCTCCCAAATTCATATAAAGAAGTAATGCTAGAATATAATGGAGGATATCCAGATAAGAAATATTTTAGAGGAGGTGGGGTTTATTTTTTACCGATAAAGTATGGTGATTGGAACTTAGAAAAATGTATCCAAGTTACCAGCGATATATTTCCTAAAAATTATTTGCCTTTTATAGATTATGGTGACGGATCAATATGTCTTTCTTTGGATGCAGAAACCTTTGACCAAATTTATTTTATAAATGAATCGGGAGATATAGAATTAGTGTGTAATTCATTCGAAGAATTTATGAATGAACTCTCAGATAATGA